>PYJC01000127.1 GCA_003635255.1 Candidatus Poribacteria bacterium
AAAATAACTTCGTCATGACCATCGCTGAGAGAAAGGCGAAACTTTCGGGTCATAAAAAGAACATAGAGTTGTCCGAAGACCAATGGGGCTGCGATAAACCCGTCTATCGTGCCAAGGCAATCAGTCCAACATTTGGCGAAAGTATCGTCATCTTCTTTCGTGATAGAGGCAAGATACGAACGCTCTTGGTCTTTGGAAAACCTTTGCGTGCTTCTGAAGCCCTGCGAATTTGGTCTCAGCACCACGGTATCGAACAGTTCTGGCGGTATTTGAAATCGAATCTACACGTCTCTGCGATGAGTCTACAAAGCAGAGAAGGCACCTATGTCAGTCTCGGGATAAAAGTCATCAGCTACCTCATGTTGCTACAAATCAGTATCTCAGAACGACGCACATTTCATCAGATACAGCTTCAACTCACCGGAGAAAGACAGATACTTACGGACTTCATAACGCATTTTCATACAATAATACCAAAAGAACCTTGATAATCACTGCTTTACAATAACTTTTGAGAAATATCAGTTTATTAATTCATAGAACGGGCTTATCTCATCAAAAACAGTGCTCGGTTCAACAGAACGGAGCATAGCAACGCAACTTAATTAATTTATATGGAAAATATTGAAAATATCCAAGAAAGCAACATAGAAAATGAACTAAAAACATCATATCTCGCCTACGCGATGAGTGTTAACACCAATCGCGCGATACCCGATGTCCGTGACGGTCTGAAACCCGGTACACGTCGGATTATTTACGCTATGGGAGAGATAAACCTCACCGCGAATCGCCCTTATGACAAGTGCGCTGCTGTCGTTGGGGAAGTAATGAAGAACTATCATCCACACGGTGATGGACCCATTTATGGCACGCTTGTCGGTTTAGCGCAACCCTTTAATATGCGGTATCCACTCATAGACGGGCAAGGAAACTTTGGCAGTATTGACGATGACCCGCCTGGAGCGATGCGTTACACAGAATGCCGACTTGCTACTATCACCGCGGAGATGCTCACTGACATTGAAAAGCAGGTTGTTGATTTCCAACCTAACTATAAAGACTCTCTTGAAGAGCCGACTGTTCTCCCTGGGCTTCTACCGAATTTGCTCATCAACGGCACGACAGGTATTGGTGTCGGTTATCTTACTCGCATACCGCCACATAACTTGAATGAAATTATTGACGCGCTGCTCTACAAACTCTCAGAACCAGATGCTACTTCAGAGACACTAATGGAACACATCCAAGGACCCGACTTTCCAACGGCAGGAATGATCGTTGGCACCAGCGGCATCAAGGATATGTACACCACCGGTAGAGGAAGTATGACTGTTCGTGCCAAAGCGATCATAGAAAGAATCACCACAGCTGGTAAAGGGGAAGTTGAGCAAGAACAGATCGTCATAACTGAAATCCCATATCAGGTAAAGAAAAATCAACTACTCGAACGGATGTTTCAATTAGTTGTTAACAAAACAGTTACTGGCATTAGAGACATCCGGGACGAGTCGGATAGAGATATCCGAATTGTCATAATTCTCAAGCGAGGGGAAATTGCTCAGGTTATTCTGAATCAGTTGTATAAACATACACAGATGCAGACGAATTTCAGCGCGAACCTTCTCTGTCTTGTAGATGGACTTCCAAAGGTTCTAACGCTTGAAGAGATTCTGCACTATTATCTTGAGCACCGAAGGGATGTGGTTCGTCGTCGGACACAATTTGAACTTGCCCGTGCCGAGCGCAGAAACCACATTCTCGAAGGGTATCTACTGGCACTGCAAAACCTTGAGGCAGTTATAGAACTCGTCCAAACCGCTGAGTCGCCGCAGGCTGCGGAACAAGAACTCCAAGAAACGTATCAACTCAGCGAAATGCAGGCAAGAGAAATCCTCACGATGACGCTCCGCCAATTGACAGGGCTTGAACGCCAGCGTATTCACAATGAATACACAGAACTGTTGGATCGTATCGCTGAATTTCGGGCAATCCTCGCCAGTGAAACGTTGATAACGGATATTATCCGAACAGAACTCGAAACTCTCAGAGAGAAATTCGGTGATGAACGCCGCACTGAAATTACCGGTGAGGTCAAAGAATTTGAAGTTGAAGACCTTATCGCTGATGAAGAGATGGTGGTTACGTTATCCCATTCTGGCTACATTAAACGGTTGCCTATGGATACCTACCGGAAGCAGCATCGCGGCGGTGTTGGGATTAAAGGGGCTACAACAAAGGATGGCGATTTCTTAGAACACATCTTCGTTGCTACTGCCCATCAGAACATTTTGTTCTTTACGGATCTGGGTAAGTGTTATACGTTGAAGGTACACCAAATTCCTGAAGCCCGGCGCCAATCTGCCGGGCGTGCGGTCGTTAACCTACTCCGTTTATCACAAGGCGAGAACATTACCGCTTATGTTACGGTTCGTCCTAAAATTGGTAACAAAGAAACTGAGGAAGCCGATGCCGGTGAAACCGTCGGGAACGAATTTGTTTTCATGGCAACGCAGCAAGGCATTGTCAAAAAGACAGCACTTACCAGCTTCGCAAATACGTTGTCAAACGGCATTATTGCTGTTAATCTTGACGATGGTGACAAACTAATTGGGGCGCAAGTAACAGAAGGTAATTCTGATGTCATTCTCGTTACGCACAAAGGAACGGCTATTCGATTCAGCGAAAAAGATGTCAGATCGCTTGGACGTAACACGCGCGGGGTACGCGGTATAGAACTCGGTGCTGATGACTTTGTGGCACAAATGGTTATTGTTAATGGTGAAGCAAATGGTGAAGCACCCGAAGAAGAAGCGACACGCGAGAACGATACCTTGTTGATTGTCACAGAAAATGGATATGGCAAGCGTACATCCGTTTCCGCCTACCGCTCCCAAAAACGTGGTGGAAAAGGTATCATTGCGATCGGAAAGTCTGACCGAAACGGTGCAGTCGTTGCTGCAAAACGCGTTGCAGATACTGATGAACTTGTTCTTATTAGTTCAAGTGGGTATGTCACTCGAACGGCGGTTGGTGCCATTCGACGTATCGGACGAAATACCCAAGGCGTGCGGATCATGGCACTTCAAGATGATGAAAAACTTGTTGATGCCGCTAAAATTCAACTTTCATCCACTCTACTTGAGGATACCTAAGATCCTTAGCATCCAATTGAGCAAACAAAGTTAAATCTTGCAGAGGGTTGTCACATAGGGGAAAAAAATGAAATATCTTAGCATACTCACAACCGTCGTTTTAATCATAACTTGCCTATCTTTAGGTACCAGTTTACAGGCTCAAACCGCAGAGACACCCGAATTACTATCACTTACCGATGTTGATACGGGGTTAAATGCTGGTATGACTCGCACAGCGAGGATCTATACCCATCTAATGTGGGCTACTTACTGTAAACGAAAGCCTCACAAAAGTAAACTCGCTTACGATGCCTTGATTGCAGAATTGGAGTCTGATGAGTCCTTTACCACAGCTGAGAACGGAACCTTATCTCCGCAAGCTACAAGCTTCATTTATGCCGAGCGTGCGACACTCCGATTTTCTAAATTGCAAGATATTAAGGGAGCAGAGGAAGATGCTGAAAAAGCCATTGAATTTAACCCTAAAAGTGTGAACGCAACATGGATCCTCGCGAAGATAATAACGACTCGGTTCTTTTCTGAGGTGGAACGAAACAGAAATAGCGAAAGGGCTGAAGACTTAGAAAGGGCTGAAGACTTAAAAGAAAGAATGTTTTCTACCCTAAAACGTGTAATTGAACTGAATCCGGACCACGATGAAGCACATTTTTACCTCGGCAGCATGGGACGCGATCTTGGTCAGCCTGAACTTGCTATCGATGCCTTTAAAGCACTCACTCGTATTATACCCTATGATCCCCGATACCATACAGAACTTGCCAAACTTTATGAGAGGCAAGGTAAACTTCATGAAGCAGTGCAATCCTATGAAAGAGTCGTAACAATCCTGCCCCAACAGATGAACACGCGAAACCATCTTGGTCAGCTTTATCTTCAGACAGGCGACTATCCTGCGGCAATAAAAACCTTTCTCGCTGTTCTGGCAGCAACTGAAGGTTCCAAAAATGGGATTCCAAATGAAATTGAGGCACACCTCGGTATTAGCTTGGCATATCAGGCACAGAATAACTTTGAAAAAGCCGAGCATCATATCACACGCGCGATAGTTTTGTTAGAGGCGCGCGCACTTTCAATGCGAAGTGGAACTCGTAGCAGTCGCTCAAGAAGGACTGATCGTGTCAAGCTAGCTGAAAGTCTCCGGGATGCCCGCTATACGCTTGCGCAAATTTACCTTAGATTTAACAGCCCCCAAAAAGCAGTACAGACCTTTGTGAAGATTTTGGCTACTGATGCCAACGATGTCCAAGCACTTACGGGTATTGGGATAGCCTATCAGATGATAGACGATGTGCCGCAGGCAGAAACCTACCTACGTAAAGCGATAGACCTGTCTGCAAATGGTGAATTACCCGATGCCTATAATGCGTTAGGTTACCTCTATGCGGAGCAAGGGATTAAATTAGACGAAGCCGCAGCACTTGTTCGTCGTGCCCTTAAAAGCGTACCGACATCCGGGGCATATCTGGATAGTTTAGGACTTATCTATCTTAAACAGGGAAAACTTGATGCCGCGATAGAAAATCTGGAGCAAGCAATTAAGTATCTGCCCGATACGCCTGAGATTCTCTTGCATCTTGGTGATGCATATCTTGAAAAGGGTTGGAAAGATAAAGCACTGAAGACTTTAGAGGATGCCGTGCGCCTTGAACCTGATAATGCTGAACTTCTTCAGAAACTTGACGACATCAAATCCAGCAAATAGTTTTCAAGTGCTAAATCAGTCGGAAATGCTACGACTTCAGCAGTGGGTGGTTGGTAAGATGAAAAATATAATTGTGTTTTTCACGCTCGCGCTACTGCTTTTAGGGGCATCGTATCAGAGCTCGGCATATCTCTGTGGTACACCGTCATTATCAGGTGAAAGAGGATCTTTACACGGGGCAAACACCATACAACCTTTACCCCCAGCGGACCTGACAATTCCAGCACTACCTACTGCACCCGCGCTGCCGATTGGCATTGAGCGAACCTTCTTCGCACCTGACTTTAGGAGTATGCAACAATACACTGTCTCCGCTGTGTTGCGTGGTGTCGGTCGTTTCTGTTATATTTTTGTTGAGGAGGCTGAGTGGAATACACGGGTTACTGCCGAAGCAGTACAATCAATGGCGCGCGCCTTTGATGTTGCTACACCAGCAAATCCACAGCGCGGAATTTATCCCACGTTGGTGGATCTGTTTGGAGGACCGCCGGATATTGATGGAAACGGTAAGGTTATTTTACTCCTACTCAATATTCGGGATACAAACCAGGCAAACCGGTACACTGCTGGTTTTTTCAATCCAGCAGATCAAAGTATCGGCGTACTCAGGAACCCAGGGTTCCGTGGGTTCCCAATTCGGAGTAACGAAGCGGACATGTTGTATATAGATACACAACCGCTTAATCCGAATAGTGAAATGGCTCATAATGTCGTTGCACACGAGCTCCTACATCTTATCCATTGGCGGCATGATCCTCATGAAGCGACTTGGGTTGATGAAGGGTGTGCGGGATATGCGTCTTTTCTCTGCGGCTATTCAGTGCAGGAACATGTCGCTGCATTTGAAAGAACGCCTTCTGTTTCACTTATAACCTGGTCCGAAACGGAAGCGGATTCACTGCCATACTACGGTGCTGCTTTCCTCTGGATACTCTATGTTCATGAACAGCACGGCGGCATAGGAACTGTAGCTGAAATTGTCCGAAATCGTGGCACATCGCTCACCGGTGTTGCGGATGCACTCGCATCAAAAGGCGTTACACAAAAAATCTCTGATATCTTTATCAGTTGGAAGTTGGCGAACTATTTATCTGAGTATCGCGCTGTTAGACTTTCTCTGATGCCTTATCGTTGGTACCGTTCCTATCCAAGCGGCACACAAAGTGGGAGACTCAGAAATTTTTCAGCCGACTACATCGGATTTGAGGAGGCTGGTGGGCTGACGCTCGGATTTTCAAGTGATTCAGCTGCAAGCAGTGCTGCGCATACAATTGAATTTCATAATACGGGTGATGTCCGTGTGCGCGAGATAAAGTTGTCGAATGGTAATTCTGGTTCTGTTGTGTTGCCGAATACTGTCTCAGAAGCAATTCTGGTGCCGAGTTTACAAGCGGAAACGATCAACGCCGAGACACATAGCACTAACTATCAATATAGTGCCACACGCGGCGCTCATATCACCTTTATCGCTACTGCGCTCCCAAATCCGGTGCATCCACGGTACTGGGACATCATTGCCAATTCAAGTGAATCTCTTGTCGGATTAACGCCGACTGTGACCTTAGTCCTCTTTGATAACGCCACTGAACGCATCCATAGAGAAGCACAAGCAATGTACCAAGTGGTACAAGATTCACAGGATAATTATCTATATCGATTCTCATTCCTTCTTGAACCGGAGATAGCATCTGAATCTATCGTATATCAGATCTCACTTGATTCTCGAATTGTTGACACAGGATCGCTAACCCAGTAATATTATCAAAGTTTCCGAGTCTAAAACCCCCGAACTCATTCAGGGATACAAACTCACCGCAACATGCCCCCATGAATGAACTCCAGACATTTTTTCAAAAATAAAGTTGACTTTTTTCTCGGTTCTGCTATACTCTTTTCAGAATCCTCAAATTCATTCGGCGGAATATGTAAACCCATTTCTTTTTTTCAATTCGGAACTTCAAAAAAGGGGAAAAAGATGCAACCTACACTCTATGCAGGAACGATTGGACAAAGTGTCTGGCACAGTACCGACAACGGGGACACATGGCGCAGAGTGAGTAACGGACTCTTTCCAGAAGCCGATATTCGTGCTATAGCTGTCAATCCAAGTGACTCAGACACCGTCTATGCAGGTACCGAAAACGGTATCTTCCGAACAAACAATGCCGCTGAATCGTGGCATCACCTTCCGAGCCCTTTGGATGGAAAGGAAGTATGGTCAATAGCGATTGATCCAAAAATATCCGATACAGTTTATGCTGGCACGTGTCCTTCCGCACTTTTCAAATCTACGGATGCTGGCGATAATTGGAAGCAACTTGATGTTGACTTGGCACAGGAGTGTGAAGGTGTCCCAATTATCCCGCGCGTCACGACGTTTGTGATTGATCCTGAAGATTCACAAACACTCTATGCTGGCATCGAAATTGATGGAATGCGCCTCAGCACTGATGGTGGTGAAACATGGACAGAACGCAGTGAGGGACTCAGTAGCTTGGATATTCACGGGCTTTGTGTGGTTCCCGGTTCCCCGAAAACGATCATCGCAGCGACAAACAACGATGTTTGTGTAACAACAGACATGGGACAGCAGTGGACACCGTTGGACGTTAAATCACATTATCCATGGCCCTATTGCCGTGCAGCATTTTTTCTAAACGGGGATTCGGGCAGAGTGTTCATCGGTGCCGGAAATGGTCCACCGGGGGACCAAGGCGGTATCTTCTCAACGCGCGATGCTGGAAAAACATGGGACCGCGCTGATATCGGTGGAACCGCGAATAGCACAATCTGGACCTTTGCCCATAATTCAAAGGTTAATGACTTCTTAATTGCTTGCAGTGTGAGTGGACAACTTTACCGTAGCACAGATGCTGGCGATTCATGGACTAAACTTGTACATGAATTTGGAGAAGTTCGCGCTTTAGCTATTGGATAGTACTTGACTTATTTCTGCAATTTGTGGTATGCTGTTAGTAATTCGGTTTCCAATATACGATGATGTGGTTCACAGACCCCGGTCACAGTTAAAACTAACTGGGGTACAACCCTACACTTAGGAAGCCTAAGCCTTTTTGATCTAAGATTCAGTTATTTATTTCCTCATAGGCGTGAGGGAAAGACTTTTAAAAGCACGTAATGTTGGAACTGGTGTCAATTTTCGGTTTCTCAACGGCAGAAAATTTGACGCTTAAGTTACCCCGAAAATATAGGAGGCACACTTCAGTGATACGTTTCTTTTCAACTCTACTCATACCACTTCTCTGCGTTGCGATTGTGGGTTGCCTTGGCCCAGGTGACGACATTGTCGATCCACCACCAATTAGTGATGCAAAGCGCGTTGCTGTTGCCAGATTCCATGCTGAGGAAGGTGCAGCAGAAGAGGTAGACAAATTAGGCGGAAGAATCAGCGTGAACCTTGCAGATCGCTTGGCACTCATATTCAAAGAGGCAGAATGGGTTTACGACATTTCAAACAAAGTTAAACCGGTTGACGATGAACTCACAAAAATGGGATTAACGTTAGCACAGGTATATGCAGACCCTGCTTTGGCAGCAAAACTCGGAGAGGCACTCGGCGTGGATATGGTTATCATCGGGATGGTTGAAAAGCCAAATTTAACCCGCCGAGACTTTGACCAACATCTTATGAAGCAAGGCAGGCAAGGCGGAATTTCTGGTACATCCACCTATATTCGCACGCGCCTAACTGCCATTGGTCGTACCCGCGTCAAAGTTATTGATACAAGCTCGGGGAAGATGATTTTTAATACCCGTATCCGGTCATACCTCAAGTATTGGTACGCCTATCAGACACAGATGAGCGAACAGCAAATCTTTAAGACTGAGGTAGAAAGATATGCCGATTTAGGGAAATTCCTCCCGCTCAGGATCGCTTATATGCTCCATCCAACCGGTTTTAAGTTGGAAGAAGAAGAGAAAATTCTGCTCAAACCGGATATTGTGTTAAAAGGGACAGGCGGTATTGTTGAATTTAATTAGGGCGTGTAATTGCGGCAGTTAGTTATCTTGAAGCAGTAGGCGCGGTTACAGACCGCGCCTATTTTATGCAGGCGATAGATTCACGAAGTAATTTTCAAGTTGATGGGTGTACGCTTCACCGTACTTCAAAAGCTCACACGAAACATCATACAGTTCAGAAGGCGAAAGTTCCTGGTAAGGGTTAACGATGTTTTCGTAATAGTCTAATGCCTCCATGAAAAAGTCCAACGTCTTTTTATCAATAGCATCGTTTTGATAGAGTGTAAGAAAACTTTGGTGTTTTTGTTGTGGCGGTGTCTGCTCCCTAAATTCTATGATAACGTTATTGATATCCACGGCGCGTTGGATAATCATAAGAAAGCAGCTTTTAACATACGAATGCGTGATTCGGTCCCCTTTGACATACGCTTCTTGACTATCCGGCAGACCGTTCTGCAATTGCTCAAAGCATTCGTGCATGGATTCCAACTTCGATTTCACTGGGTTGAATCGGCGGGATGCTAATTTCTTTGAAGTTTTTGTGTTCCTTTTTCCCATTGTGTTTTCCTTTCCTTGGTTAATTTTATCCTCCTGTGTTCTCTTCTACATTTTTAGACGTTAATAAGTCTAAAAGGTTGTAATCCACCTCTTATTTTTATAGTTCACTATAAATTCCCTATTTAAACTTGGCATGACCTTTCCAAATATGTTAAAATTGGGAGGGTATAGACGTAAGATTCAGGGGAAAAGTGAGGTAGACGGTGAAAGCAATTATTAGAACAGGCGACGGCGGACCAGAAGTGCTGCAATTAGGCGAAGCACCCTCGCCGCAACCGACTGAAACACAACTTGTGGTGGATGTTCATGCCACTGCTTTAAATCGAGCTGACACGATTCAGCGGCGTGGCGGATATCCGCCACCGTCGGGTGAATCTGAGATACTCGGCTTAGAAATTGCTGGCACCGTTTCAGCGATGGGCAGTGCCGTAGTAGGAATAACCAAAGGCGACCGCGTTTTTGGACTTGTCGGCGGTGGTGGTTATGCTGAACAGGCTATCATTGATTACCGCATGGCAATGCCGATACCCGATGAATGGAGTTTTGAGCAAGCAGCTGCTGTCCCTGAGGTGTTTTTTACCGCAAACGAAAATATCTTCACTTTGGGCGAATTATCGGCTGGCGAGATAATTCTAATTCATGCCGGTGGGAGCGGTGTCGGCAGTGCGGGGGTCCAAATATCTCATCATGCGGGTGCCAAGGTCTTTGTCACTGCGGGAACGCCGGAAAAAATTGAGAAATGCAATGCACTCGGAGCAATAGAAGGGATCAACTACAAAACAACCGACTTCGTTGCTGAAATTGCTCGTTTGACAGATGGACAAGGTGTTGATGTTGTTTTAGACTTTATCGGTGCTCCGTATCTTGAGCGGAATCTCTCCATACTCAAAACGCAAGGTAGACTCTTACAAGTTGGATTAATCAGCGGTTCAACTGCGGAAATTAATCTCGGTACAGTGATGCGCAACCGACTCAAGATTATCGGTTCGGTCATGCGACCACAATCTATTGACGAAAAAATCGACATCACACAGCGTTTTGTTGAGCGATGGTTACCAGAATTAAAACGTGGTACACTTCAACCAGTGATTGACACCGTTTTTCCGTTAGCAGAAGCGAGACAGGCACATGAATATATGGAAGCGAATCGGAACTTCGGTAAAATCCTTTTGAAAGTAAGATAGGAAAAATGAAGAAATTACACCTCACAAAACACATATAAGTTAATACACAAAATTTTCGCTGTCAAAGTTACAACATCGCCTTTCAGGTTTGAGTAGTGGTTCTTGTGACAACCGATAACCCTTAAAAAATGAAATTACTCTTAAAACAGACAATAGAAAAGTACAAACGGGTAGGCACGAAATTAAGTCTTGGTGTTATGCTAAGCATCCCGGTCCTTTTCTTTTTTCTATCGACTTTTGATGCGTCTGCGCAAGTCACTCAAGTTACATCAGCCGAAGGCATCACACTCCAGTTTACCTTACCTGAACTCACTATCTCTGAGGCAGTCCGAGACAATATCCGCTATCACGAGTTACATTACGCCGACTGCCAATCCACGACTGAACCCGGCAACCCGAAAGTTCCAGTCACACGGTTAATGCTGGGTATACCCACGACAGCTACAATTGAGGCAGTTGATGTCTCCGCTGGTTCCGCCGAGACACGTGCCGGTGTACGTCTCGCGCCTGTTTCAACTTTTAATGTACACGAAAGCAACTCACAACATTCGGCGACACAACATTGGAGAGAAAGCGGAAGCGCATATCAGTCAAATGCAGGAAATTTTTCATATCCGGGGTTACCGCTTGCGCGTGTCGTACGGGAAGGTTATATCCGTAATCAACGGGTCATCGCATTGGCATTATACCCCGTGCAGTATTTCCCAAAAATCCGCCAGTTGCGTTTATATTCACGTTTCACAGTGAATATCCGTTTTTCTTATGGCAGTCAGCAGCCAGCCATCGACAGTCTGTCAAACTCGGTGAGCAGCAGTGCAATGATGCTCAACAGCCACACACCGATGGCCGAATCAGAGGCTTTTGAACGCGCATTCTCACATCAACTCCTTAATGCTGAGCAAGCCGCTCATTTCCGAGCACCCCGCCCTCTGGTGCCTGCAGCACCATCACTCTCTTCCACCATCGGCAATGGTACACGTTATAAATTGTTTGTCAAAGAAACAGGCATCCATGTTGTGACAGCAGAGTCCCTTGCACGCGACTGGGAGATAGAACTCATCGGTACAAATCCAGCGCGACTTCGTGTAACGCAAGGGAACAGAGATGTCCCAATCTATATCAGCGGCGCAAGCGACAGAAGTTTTGATCCAGGGGACAGCATATTTTTTCTTGGACATAAGCCAAGAAATCCCTATAGCCGTTGGAACATCTATTGGCTCACAGTTGATAACAGTGGTCGCATCCCAACACGGATACCACAGATTACCGCCAGTCCGACGGATCCAACAGCGACGCAGGTTCCCACTTTTCGATCTAAGGTGAACTTTGAAGAGGATTATCTAACAAATAATCTCGAATTCGTCTATAGCGACGATAAACACAAGTGGTTTGAGGAGAATGATTTCTGGTACTGGGACGGTATCAAAAATGGCGGCGATGCTGCCGAAATGCGGCTCGAATTTCCGTTGTATGATGTCGCGAAAAGTTTCGATCCATCACATATCTCTGTTGACTTGCAAGGCGGTACACCCGTCCCACATCAGATTTTAGTCTCTGTTAACGGGGTTCGCATTGAAGTCGCTGAGTGGGGGCATCAAGATACACTCACTGTTGAAAGGTTCTTACGCACTTGGGATATACTCAAGGATAACACAAGAGGCGAGCTGAACGTCTTATCTCTCGCACGTATTGATGATAATGTTGACGAAGATACTACCCGGTATCCATATCATGTCTACCTCAATCGTTTTTCCGTTGAGTACACCCGGCTCTTTCGCGCTGTGGTAGATGAACTGTGGTTCAGATCACCCACCGAAGATGATACTTCAGGCGCGCAGCCGCCAGGCGGACGGAAACTCCAGTACAAAATTGAGGCGTTTCGCGACCCTGGTGTTCATATTTTTGAAACAGATGGGACATATCTCACTGCTCGGATGCAAGGCGTTACGATAGAGTCTGATACGACACATGCGGGAACCTATAACGCACTTTTTCAAGTACTTGATACCCGAAGTACACAGTTTATCGCAGTTTCCAGTACCGCATTACGGCAGCCTGAACGCATTGAGATCGTTGAACCCACCGATTTAGCAACGACAACACACGGTGTCGATTATCTGATTGTGACACATCCCAAATTCCTCGTTTCGGCACAAAGATTAGCTGAATGGCGCACAACATCTGGCGGCGGTGGATATCGAACGAAGGTTGTAACGACTGATGATATCTACAACACCTACGGAGATGGGAGTGTAGACCCAAAAGCAATCAAAGATTTTCTGACGCACGCGTATCAATCTTGGGCACCCCCCGCACTAACTTACGTTGTTCTCTTCGGTGATGGCACCTACGATTTTCGCGGTGTTAATACAAAAATTCACGCTGAACCCCCAGAACTTGATGGTTATATTCCCACACACTACATCCGAACCGACTCCTTCGGACGAACCGCGTCAGATCACTGGTATGTTACTGTCTCCGGACACGATGAATTCACCGACATGTATATTGGCAGGCTCAGCGTTGAAACCGTTAACCAAGCTGAGGCGGTTGTTGATAAAATTTTGGCTTACGAGCGGGCACCACCGAATGGTGACTGGCGGAGGAGAATTATCTCCGTCGCTGATGACGAAGTTAGCAATTCCGGAGATTTTATATTTAGAAAGAGTCTTGATGAAATCGCGAAGGACCACACCCGATTGGGGTACGAGACGGTCGAAATTTTCCTTGAGGATATCACTGATAAGGTCGAGGCAAAACCTGATGATTTTGATGTCCATCCCCAACGCGTTGCCAAAGACATGATCATCGAAGCACTTGGCGAAGGGGCTGTCATAGCACAGTATGCCGGACACGGCGGGAACACTGTCTGGGCACACGAAATCATTTTTGACAATGTATCTGTTGATCAGGTGGAGGAAACTGACAAGATTCCTTTCATGTTAGTCCTGAGTTGTTACAACGGTTATTTTGATAAACCGGGTGAACCAAGCATGGCAGAAAAGTTGCTGCGTAAAGAGAGAGGCGGGATCATCGGCATGTTGAGTGCTACACGCCTCACTTACGGCAGCGGCAATGATGCACTCAATCGTATCATTTTTGATATGCTCTTCAAACGGAATGTCCGACAACTCGGTCCTTTGAGTTTTGATTCAAAGGTTGAACTTCTGATGACTGAAGGCACAAGTCAGATTGATGTCATGATGGAATACACTCTTTTTGGGGATCCTGCTTTGCAAATTGCGATCGCGAATGGTGAGATTCTCCCTACAATTGAGACAAAGACGGTTGCCCCAGGAGATACACTCCGAATAGCACCCGGACACATCCAAACTGCCACTTACGATCCTGTAAGTCGGACGAAACGCTTCTCTAAGGATACGAGTTTTAACGGAGTGCTTACTGTCAAGGCACTATTTCCAGGTAAGACTGCTGTCTCCCAAGGTGTCGCGGGTCCCGTTGAATATTACACCGGGGATGTGCCTTTGACAAAAACGCTTACAGTGAGTCGAGGTGCCTATCCCGGTGTAACTTTCACTGTGCCGAGAAACATTGCAAGTGGCGATGCACACGTCGAGTACTATGCACAAAGCGACGACAAGAAACACCCAAGCAAAAACACTGTTGCCGTCGGTGGCGACGGTTTTACCGTCAATGTCCCGAAAATCCTTGATATCCGTCCCGAATTGGTCGAGGATGACAAGTTTCAGATCTCTGTTCAGATTTCTGACGAAAAAGATCAATTGCTCCGTGTGGTCATGGATTGGCGCAATTTAGAAACTCGCCAATGGGAGAAAGTGCATCTTGTTCCGGGGGGGCGACCCGTTACCGCGGAGGGGACCAGCAATGATGGATGGTGGACAACGCCTGAACCGCTAAGCGCACCTACAGACGGTTCCGTTGTACGATATGAAATTATGGTTACGGATTCAGATGGCAATCTAACTAAGAGTGAGCGGCTTGAGTATTATCCTTACGTCTACCCGAATCTCTCCGTTGTGGAGGTAGGGAGAGAGGATATGATAGGCTACGGCTACAATCCGCAAGCGAAACAGTGGTATCTATCGGCTGATATTCAGGTAGAGGGTGGCGAGATACAAACGCCTGTTGATGTTTCCTTTTTTAGCGGCAACCCTGATGTTGACGAAAATATGGTTGTTGATGGCGATGTCGAATTTCTGGGCGCGACTCAGATTCGACCTGAAGACTGGATACAACGGACGCCGTTAGTGAACTCGGAACGCACATCTTCACGCAAAGATGTTTATGAACCCGATCCACTGAATACTTTGCCGATCGCAACTGCAACTTTAAATCTGAAAAATCAGTTGCCTTTCGGCATACACGACATATTTGTCTATGTTGATGCAACAGGTACTGAAGCGGATCAACTCGGTAATATTCTTGAAAATGAGGAAGATGATAATATCGCGCACCGACGGCTTTTTGTTGATGTGGGAACGGTCGGAACTACTTCAAGTCAAGTTATCAGTTTGGACAGAAACTGCATTGTCACAGCACCTCCGGGTGTGCTTGAAAACGCAGCAGTGCTTTCGGTACGTTCGTTGGATGAACAAGCGTTTGCCGTTATAGGAACAGGTGCCGCTGGCGCGGATGCAAAACCTGTAGTTACGAACACAATTACAGATATGTCCAATCGCACACTACTCCCGGGGGGGACGGTATATGGTTACGAGATAGCCCTCAGTTCTCAATCGTCAGCCGCCGGTGATAAGAAGTTGTTTTTAACTGAGAGCCAAGAACAAGGCAACTCTCACAGCGAGGCAAACCGCGCTCAATTGGCATCTCCTGTGGCAATTGACTTAAGTTTCGACTTCGGTGCGCTTAGAACACAACTTGCCGAAGAGTTATTGGGAAGTTCAGAGGAAGTGACGATTGGATTGGATGTCGCAGGCACGATTGATACAGCAGTTATAACTCGTGCGCGTGAGATGGGGATTTACATGTTTAGTCCGACCCTCGGGTATTGGACAAAACTTCCCTCACAGCAGCTGACCGATGCCACTGGCGCGTTACAGCAGCGCATGCATGTGACAAACGTCAGTGAGGAAAATATTGGAGGCGGACGACTCAACGATGTTCGTATTCAACCAGAAGGCATACCAACTGGCAAATACGTCCTTTTCTTCACAGGACCTCGAACCTATCGTGTCTTTCTTGCCCCTTTCATAGATGACTCACAGGAGCTTGATAGGTTAGAAATTATTTCCGCAACAGAGCAGCTCGCAAGTTTCAGTATAGACTACCGGAACTTTCCACACGGATTTGCGCTTAACTTGGAACAGGATTTTGAGCAACCTTTCAAGTTCGGAGATGTCTGGGCATTCAAAATAACTGCGCTCAGGCAACCCATAGAGACTGGGACAAACGTCGAAGATCCACTCCAACAAGAACTGCAGTGGTACGCTTCTGGATTCAGAGATACCAATGAGGGCACCGGTACCATCAGTTATATCGAAATTCCACCCGATACCGCTATACCCGAAGACCAGTGGGTTATCTTCTTCACGACTGACACCGAATTTCGGGTTGAAGGTGAGAAAACTGGGATCTTGCATTCTCGGACCGATGGCACGCCACTCCAAGGAACAGTTGGGCAACCGTTTTTCTACGAACCCTATGGTTTGCGTTTTCAACTTACGCAAGGGGAAGACCCTTTCGCCCCTGGCGATAGATTGCACTTTGAAACTCGACCTGTTGGCATCATTCGCGCTGCAACGGATCGGCTCGGACCGGTTACACTCATGTACAGTGACGATACCGTGCCACCAGACATCCAACTCACCATTGGGGACCAGCAACACTTCGTACCGGGTGATGCGACGGACCCTGAACCTCTTATCGGCGCGACGTTAACCGACCCGAGTGGACTTGATTATCTCACTCGACCACTGCTGTTAGAACTTGGGAGGGTATCAGGTGAATACGAACGTATTGACCCAGAGATGTATCAATTAACACATAATCCGGGTTCAAATCAACTCGTTTTAACATATCCTTCGCCGGAACTTGAACCCCGAGAATATGAACTTCGACTCACAGCAAGCGATGTACATGGAAATACCGACACAAAACGCATTACATTTCGGGTCCACGACAACTTACAACTGCTATCGTTTCTGAACTATCCGAATCCGTTTCCGCGTAAAACCACGCTCACGTGTGAATTAACGGCACCTGCTGACTCGATTGATGTAAAGATCTATACGTTGAGTGGAAGGTTGATTCGGGAACTCTCTATGCCAGCCACGCCAGGATTCTTGATGGTGGAATGGGATGGTAGGGATGCCGATGGCATTGAAGTCGCAAATGGTGTTTACTATGCCAAACTCAAAATCAAGCGTGAAGGTGAAAAAGATATTGCAGAAATACTCAAAATGATGAAATTGCGTTAATGAAGGTCTCCATGAAAAAAAGTATCATACACTTCATTGTGCCTATAATTACATTGTGTCTTGCTATCCAATCTGTGGATGCAAGATACACCGCGGACTTCTTGACCCTTGGGGTCGGTGCTCGCGCCCTTGCTATGGGCGGCGCAGGGACTGCCCTCAGTGACAACGCTTACGCGTCTTATTGGAATCCTGCTGGGTTGGGACATCTCACGCGATATGAAGTCAGTTTCATGCATTCTACCCTCAACGGACAGGACGCTTATGATTATGTGAGTTACATCCACCCCCTTAAAGATCGGGGCGCGATTAGTGTCAGTTGGCTACGCGTCGGCGTTGACGATATTCCTATCACCACTCTACCGGTCGTCAGTCGTCCTGTGGGAGCGACGAATCGTCCAAAGGTGGTCGGGACTTTCAACAGTACGGATAACGCGTTCCTCCTCGCCTCTGGTTGGGCACTCCCTTCTTTCCGAGGTATTGATCTCCGTCTCGGCGGCACACTCAAGCTGCTCTACATGAGCGGGTATCGAAACACAAACGCCATCGGTGGCGGTGCAGACATCGGTTTTGTCGCTACCACAAATCCTGAAAAGCCACATCGGCTGACACTCGGATTACAAGCAAGCGATGCTTTTCGGACGAAACTCTATTGGAACACGCCACCGCCATCAGCAAATCAGACATCGCATACTGAGACGATACCGCCACATCTCAAAATCGGCATTGCGACAACACATGCACTCCGTATTTTCCGAAGTACACTCGTTTTTGCCTTGGATGCCTATATCAAAGATGGGGTTGAGTTGCACGGTGGTGCAGAGTGGACGCTCTTTGACTTGCTTTCGTTGCGCGTCGGTTTTGATGAACGTAAGGGGATTGAGCGGATCCGACGTTTGACAGCTGGCGTTGGGTTAAACCTTCGGTTTGTCACCGGTGCGGGAGCCGGATTAGACTACGCATTCGCGAACCACCCAGCATTGGGGGGTAGTCATCGCATGTCTCTTCGGATTAGGTTTTAGGGGTTGTCAGTTATCGGTTATCAGTTTTCAGTTAGTTAATTCCTCGCTTCAGGCGAACTTTTGAGTGTTTCCTCCCAATTCCAGACCAAGATTGTTCCATCCTGCCCAGCACTGACGAGGGTTTTTCCATCAGGTGAAAAGACCAACGTCTCTACTATTGAGGTGTGTCCATTGAGTGTGGTAATTTTTTCACCTGTTGTCATATCCCATAATTCGATGCTGCCGTTTCTAAGTCCTGCAAGGAGAACAGTATTATCAGGTGAGAACGCTAACGACTTGGTGCCGCGTGGGACATCTTTAAGACGGGGCTGCTTACTACTACCCAACAAACGGATTTTTTGTTCACTTCCGACGGCGAGCATCGTGCCATCTGAAGAGAATGCGAGTGTTGTAATAGAATCCCGATATATAACCGTAATGCTCATTTTAGCCGGATCTCTTTTTGTTGCTTTCTCCATATCCTGCCCTTGGAGGAAGGGAGCTAATTCAACGCCGGTTTCCGCGTCCCACATCTGAACCTTTCCACTCTCGGTTCCACTGACCAGTTTTTTCCCGTCTGGTGAGAATACTAAAGCAGCGATTTCGGGCATCTGGCGGAGTATCATCTCGCCTGGTGGAGGTGCCAAGTCACCATTTCTGTTGGCGTTGTGTTCATCTAAGACGGGTATGTCAAGACGGGTGCCAGTCTCAGTGTTCCATAAGTAAATTTTACCTTGTCCTCCGAATGCGACTGTTTTTTCATCAGGCGAAAAAGCCATGCTCGCGCCTACTGGGGTAACTCCAACATGCGTCTCATTTAATGTTGCTAACTCGTTTCCGGTACCGACATCTGTCAGACGGACCTGACGATCCGGCATCAAAGAGGAGGCAGCAGTCCCGCCTTGACCTGCACTAAAGAACATAGTCGCTTTTGCGCCGACGCTTGCGAGTTTTGTTCCGTCGGGTGAAAATACTGAACTTCGCAATAAATCCCGATGTCCAGTATTTTGGGAACCGGTTTTTTGCGATGTGTTCAGGTCCCAAAAGTTAATTATACCGTTAAATGCGACACTTACGAGTGTGGAACTGTCTTTAAGGAAGGACACAGCCTTCACCCACTGGGTATGTTCAGTAATATTGATAGGTAGCAAATCTTTTGTTTCAGTGTTCCAAAACTTTATTATTCCATCCGCGCTTCCACTTGCGAGCGTGCTGCCATCGGGTGAAAACGATAGTGCGACAATCCCGTTTAGATGTCCAGTGAATGTTGCGATTAATTCACCAGTGTCTGTATTCCATAGATTCACTGTTTTGTCTGTGCTTCCACTTGCGAGTGTTTTTCCGTCGGAAGAGAATGCTAATGCGTTTATCCATCCTGTATGTTTGTGTAAGATAGCCAATTCTTCGTTGGTGTCAGTATCCCATAATCGGACTGTTTTATCTTTGCTTCCACTTGCGAGTTTTGTTCCATCCGGCGAAAATTCCAAATCTAAAATGTGATTATTTTTTTGTAATAAAAACGGCATATCTTCAGGTTTTGGTCCTATCACCCTTACAGGTGGGATACCCTTCTTCATCTGTAAAGGGCGGGGAGCCTTCACTTGGTCCTTCTCATCTGTTTCTATTTTCGGAACGACTGGGACAGCAGGGGGTATAGGTTTCTGAATGTTTGCTATTTCTGCTGTGATAGTGAATAATTTTTCATTCGTCGTTGTGTCCCACAACTCAATTTTCCCCTCTTCTCCCCCAACGGCAAATTTATCGTCCGTGAGTGCATAAGGTTCAGGTGAAGGTCTTGACTTTACGACTTCCCAAGAGCGTTCCTTGATATGCTTTACGTTTGCCTCACCAGTTTCAATATCTAACCTGCTGATTGAATCCCCCCAGTTTCCTAAAGTGACAAGCGTTTTCCCGTCTTCAGAGAATTGCAATACTGATGCAGCAGGAGGCCCATCAATAAGTTCCACTTTCTGACCAGTAGCAACTTCCCACAAACAGAATCCCTCATGAGATGTATATTTTCCACCGCTACTTGCGATGAATCTGCCATCCGGTGAAAAAGCGATGGACTGACACATACCACGGAACATGTCGATTTCTTTTCCTGTTTGAACATCATAAACCCATGTACCGATATCACTTCCGACAGCGATTTGCGTACCATCCGGCGAAAATTGAAGCGCGTTGATTCCGCCTTTTCCGAATCGTCCTTTCGCTGCTTTGGGAAGTTCCCATTTTGTATAATTTTCGGTTGCTTCGTCTTTTTTTTCTTCCGCTGCGAGTACAACTGAGCCGATTAGCAGTGTAGATATCAATAGAAACCTATAAAACCCCTTCATTATTCCCTCCGCTCGTGTTTTTGAATCAGAGATATTGTAGAAGGCGCATGCTTATGTTAGACGCACACTATTGAATTAATTATACACTATTAAAGCGGAAGATTGCCAAGTAGATGAGGTCTATTTGGATAGTGTTGGTCACTGTTTTTCCGTGCCATAATCTTGTAGGATTTTATTCCAATCCCATAGAAGTATGGTTCCGTCTTGTCCGGTACTAACGAGTGTTTTTTCATCGGGTGAAAATACCAACGCCTCTACTGCTGAGATGTGTCCATTGAGCGTTGTAATTTTTTCGCCTGTTGTCAAATCCCATAACTCAATTCCGCCGTTTATAGATCCCGCGACGAGCACGGTATCATCAGGTGAAACCGCTAACGATTCGGTACCGTATGTTACATCTTTAAGGCGAGGCTGCTTACTGTTGCCCAACAACTGGATTTTTTGTTGACTTCCGACAGCCAGCAATGCCCCATTTGAGGAGAACGCCAACGCTGTAATTGGATCTTCATATCTCACGGTAAGATTGCCGTGGTCTCCCTTATTGTCCGGCTCCTGTCCTGCGAGAAAGGGAGCTATCTCAACACCAGTTTCAGCATCCCACATCTGAACCTTTCCACCTATGGCTCCACTGACAAGTTTTTTGCCATCGGGTGAGAACATCAGAACCGTGACTTCACTTAGCATTTGAGCCATCATGTGCTGATCGACCATCGCGTCATCACTGTTTTGTTCTGAGAGTGGGATACTAAGAACATTCCTCGTTTCCGTGTGCCATATACAAATTTCATCCGAACCATAGAAGGCTACCCTTTTTCCGTCAGGCGAGAAAGTCATACCTACTTTTTCATTTATTCCGCCAACTGTCTTTGTTAAGGTTGCTAATTCACGTCCTGTACGAACATCTGTCAGGCGGACCAGATGATCTGGCTCCCGCGTGGCGAGCATCTTACTGTAACCTATGTTGAGGAATGTAGCGGATTCTGCACCGGTGCTAACGAGTTTCGTTCCATCCAGTGAAAACGCTGAAGTCAATAAGAAATCCGGAGGGACTATCGTTTGGCCCCTAGTTTTTTGCGATGTCTTCAGGTCCCACAAGGTAATTACGCCGTTAAAGTCAACGCTGACGAGTGTAGAACTGTCTTCAAAGAAGGAGACGGTTTTCACCCACTCTGTATGTGCTGTGAGACGTATTGGTAACAATGTTCTGGTAGTTGTGTTCCAAAACTGGATTGTACCATCCGTACTTCCGCTTGCGAGGGTTCGTCCGTCTGGTGAAAATGCAAGTGCTGCAATACCCCTAATATGCTCGGTGAGCGTCGCGAGATGTGCGCCAGTCGCAGTATCCCATAGCTGGACGGTTTTATCAGTGCTCCCGCTTGCGAGCATTTTTCCGTCTGGTGAGAATGCTAAAGCATTTGTCGAACCTGTATGTTTTCGGAGGGTAACCAATTCATCGTTGGTGTCAGTATCCCATAATCGGACTGTTTTATCCTCACTTCCACTGGCGAGTTTCGTTCCATCCGGTGAAAATGCTAAAGCTAACACAGAAGAGATAGAGGTGCCGTCTACAAACTCCCACCGAATCTCTCCTGCTGGCGGAACCTCCTCATTTGCTGCCAATGGTAACCGTTCCTGAATGCTGCCTATATGTCCGCTGAGGGTAGATAACTTTTTACCTGTCATTGTGTTTCCCAGTTCGATCTTCCCGTTTTTCCTACCCACTGCAAATGTATCCGCTGTGAGGGCGTAAGATTGAGACGAATCTGTTCTCTTCACCATTTCTTTCATTTTCTTCTCATTCGCCTCACCTGTTTCAACATCTAATCTGTCGATGGTGTCTTTCCAGTTACCCAAACTTATGACTGTCTTGCTATCTTCGGAGAAATGCAATGCCATGGCAGGAAAAATCTTCTCAATGTGTGACATTTTCTGACCGGTGGCTATCTCCCACAACTGAAGTCCAGGGGGGCCTCCGTTACTTGCGATGAAGCGTCCATCAGGTGAAAAAGCGATGGCCTGACATAGACCAGGGAACATATTAATCTCTTTTCCAGTTTCCACATCGTATAGCCACAAACCGATGTTACTTCCAACAGCGATTTGTGTGCCATCTGGCGAGAATTGCATCACATTAATGCCACCTTTTCCGAGCCTCGCTTTCGCCGCTTTGGGGAGTTCCCATTTTGTATAATCATCAACAATTTCATCGGTGTGTGCTTCTGAAACGAGTTCATGTGCCTCGTTAGGTGTTTGTTCGGATTTGCTACTCTTGTTAGGGGTGTTGGTGTTTCCTATCTGCGTACGTACATCCGGTTTTGATGCGACGTTCAGCACGATGGGAGCCTCAATAAGTTCAACTGTCATCTCCGATTCGGCATTGAGACTATAGGGTTGCTGGAAACGGATAGCGTGTGGTTGGTTTCCAATGCCCAACATTAGCAGCACCACGGCAACCGTGGAGGCAGCAATAGTCCACGGTATGAAAGGTTTACCACCGGACGGGGCAGCGGGTTTAATGCGTGCAATCTCTTGCATGATATTCTCGGTGAGATTCGGCGTAATTTTGAAGTTTTCTAAAGCCTCTCTGATCATCGGTTCTTCTTTTTTCAGACGCTGCTGTGCGCGGCGGAGGCGACTCTTAATCGTATTTTTCGATACACCTAAAAACGCACCAATCTCCGTGCATGTCATCTCGCCGAAGTAGTGCAGGGTCATGATGGTACGTTCACTGTCTTGGAGTTTCGCAAGCAATTTCTTGACGACATCGCGTTGTGCTTCTGCGGTTGTGCGCTCGTTTTCCGCAACGACAAATTCTGAATACTTCTCTTTTTGCAACTGCTCGTCGAATTGCTCTAATGGCCGTGTCCACAACCGCTTCTTACGGAGCCAAGAACTACACCGGTTCGCTGCGATGACATAAAGCCAACTATCAAACCGCTGCGGCTCTTTGAGTGTCGCAAGTTTCTTGTATGCTTTCAGAAAAGTATCCTGTGTAATCTCCTCGGCAATGTGGAAGTCACCGATTTTCCGCCATGCCAGCGCGTGTACCTGCTTCTGGTATTTTTTCACCAGCATGGAGAAGGCATCATCATCACCTTCAAGTACGCGTTGGATGAGTTCAACATCGTTGTTTTTCATTAGTCATCTCCCCAAAAAAGGATAGTTTCCGCGATGTGCTTTCATATCTGGTGACGCTGTTTAGGAGTGAAGCGGGTGCATAATTCTAAAAAAATAAACATCTGCTGAGTAGGTGCTTTGTAACTGGCAACCATCCCTCTAACAATCATTTTTTTTGCAGTAACATTGGAGATGTGAGGTCCCAGAGTCGGACTGTGCTATCGTAACTCCCACTTGCGAGTGTTACGCCGTCCGGACTGAAAGCGACACTCTTGACAGGTGCTGTGTGCCCTGTGAGGGTTGCGATATGCTCACCGGTGGCAATATTCCAGAGGCGGATTGTCTTGTCGTGACTCCCACTTGCGAGCGTTAATCCATCCGGGCTGAAGGCGACACTCCACACCGTAAGCGTATGTCCAGTGAGCACTTTCAATTGCTGTCCTGTAGTCGTATCCCAGAGTCGGATGGTGTGGTCCCAACTGCCACTTGCAAGTGTTTGACCATCCGGACTGAAGTCAACGCTGAAGACCCAATTCGTGTGTCCAATAAGCGTTTTTAATTTTTCACCTGTGGCAATATCCCATAAGCGGATCGTGTTTCCTGCATTGCCACTTGCTAACGTTTTTCCGTCACTACTGAAATCGACACTGAAGACATTCTCCGTAGCCTCGGTAAGCGTTTTCAGTTTCTTGCCCGTTCCCACGTCCCATAGATACAGATTGCCGTCCTCACTTCCGCTTGCGAGTATCTTGCTATCAGCACTGAAAGCGACGGTATTGACCCAATGCAAAGCATTCGGTGCATTTTCCTTCATGAATCTGAGGTTCTCGCCGGTGGCAGCGTCCCAAAGGCAAATAACTTCACCTTCATTGATCCCGCCTGCAATTATCCGTCCATCTGGACTGAAAGCGATACTGTTGATATCCGCAGTGAAGTTTCCCTGAAAAGCCACCCAGAAATTTTGCTCCATCTCTATTTCCAGTCCTGTAACAGCATTCCAGAGTCGAACGGTATTCTCCCTGTCGCTTGCGACTATCGAACCGTCAGGGCTGAACGCGACACTGTGAACCCCTCTCCTGATGGCTAAGTCAATCGTGATGTGAGACATATCTGGGGCGGAAGTTGGCTCCATAGTGGACTTCTCCTTCTGGATCGGATTTTCAGATTTCACCGACATCATCTCAGCACCGATGCCTAACATTAAAAGCACTATAATTGCTATAGGGACGACGATGGTTTCCCACGGTGCTGATAGAAACCGATTTCCACTGGATGGTGCAATTGGTTTGATACGAGGGACCTTACGCATGATATTTTCTCTGAAATTCGGCACGACCCAGAAATTGTTTAAAGCATAGGATTTTGCTGACTGCTGATAGCCAATGAATCACGGACACACGAACTTGCCTAGAATTTTCCGAACAGATGCCCCCGTCGCTGACGGCAGGTTCCCAGCGTTTCCGTGGAGTGTCTCATTCGCCAGAATCGCGAAAGCAATCGCCTCCTTCGCATCCGCTGAGATACCGAAACTGTCCACAGATTCAACCGCTGTATTAGCTAATACTTCGCTAAGCTGTCGCATGATTGTCTGATTGTGGACCCCACCACCGCTCACATAAAGCGTGTCTATCGGATTTCGTCCTGTTATGAATCGTTCGATGTAGTCAGCAATCGTCTGGACTGTCAGTTCGGTCAACGTCCCGAGGCAGTCGTTATCCAAAAGTTCATGCTTACGGCAAGCCGCCAAACACTCTATCGCATAAGTGTGTCCAAACATCTCACGTCCAGTGGTTTTCGGAGGAGATAGTTGGAAAAATGGGTGCTTTAACCATTCATCGATGAGCGGCTGGTGTGGCGTACCCTGTGCGGCGCGCCTGCCATCTTTATCGTAGTGTTCCTCCCCCTCTGTGATTTCTGTTACGACCGCATCAATACACATATTGCCGGGACCTGTATCCGCCGCGCAGACGGAATCAAATGTTCCATTCGCCGGAAGCACCGTGAGATTCGCAATTCCGCCGATGTTCAGGAGTCCGACTGTTTTCTCACTGTCACGGAACAACAGATAATCCGGGTATGAGACCAACGGCGCGCCTTGCCCGCCTGCTGCCATATCTGCGACGCGAAAATCCGCTATCGTCGGAATCCCAGTTTCGTGCGCGATGATTGCAGGCTCGCCAACTTGTAGCGTTGAGGGATAACGAGAATCGTTACAATCAGCACTTGCGTCCTTTGGCAGGTGGTGAATCGTTTGCCCGTGTGAGCCAATGAGGTCAATGTCGTTGGCACGCATTCCACTTTTTTGTAGAATATGCTTTACCGCCTCGGCGAAAAGGTGTCCAATATAGAAATTCATCTCGCAGATGGCATCGACGCGACCGGTATCGGGCTGACAAAGCGCAAGGATACGTTGTGGCACACTGGTTGGAAAGCGGAAAGTCTCAAAAGCGATGAGGTCCACTTCTGTTTCTAAGCCGTGTCCAGTAACTTCAACGATCGCAGCATCAATGCCATCAACGGACGTACCGGACATTAAACCGATCACAAGTTTTTTATCTTTTTTAAGAAGTTCAATAAATTCTTGCATCTGTGTTCCTAAGCATAGGCGTGATACTGTGTTGCTGTGTCGCACCACGTCTGAAGTTCTGGCACCCAGCGCGCCTGAATTGTATCCACCGATTCCCCATTTAACAGCGCATCTCGAAGCCAACTGTTTCCTGCTAATCTATCAAAATGTGCCGGTAAGAAGACAAAATGATCGCTGTATTCGGTGGTTAAAACGGACAACATCTGGAGGGTTGTTTCTATCGGGCGGAAACGTTCTCTATCGGTAATGTGGATTGCGACACCGCCGCACGCCTGTTTCGCGTGCTTTGTGGTTTCAGCGACTGGTGCAGGTGTAAAAACAACCGGACGGAACCGAACCCCCGGCAGTTGACGGTTATTCAGAAGTTCTGCCCACCTTTCGCCATCGCACCAGGGCGCGCCTATATATTCAAACGGCTTTGTCGTTCCGCGTCCCTCGCTCATGTTTGTGCCTTCAAACAGGCACACCCCCGGATAAAGCACTGCCGTTGTGAGTGTCGGCATATTCGGCGACGGCGGCACCCATTGCAAGCCTGTGTCATCGAACCACATCTCTCGTTTGTATCCCTGCATCCATGCGACCTTTAGTTGGCATGATGGCACGCGTTCCGCCTTCAACAACATCGCCAATTCTCCGATCGTCAACCCGTAACGCGTTGGAATCCTATGTATCCCAACGAACGATTCAGAACCACTTTCCAGCACGGGGCCTGCTATAGTATTGCACGCAATTGGATTCGGTCGATCGGCAACAATAAACGCAATGCCGCAAGCGTCGGCTGCTTCCATTCCATATAGCATCGTCGAAATATAGGTGTAGTAGCGCGCACCGACATCCTGCATGTCGTAGATAAGCAGATCTATGCCTTCGAGTTGTTCCCGTGTCGGACGCATCGATTGTCCATATAGACTGAAAATTGGCACGCTTAATAGATTACTATCAGGGCAGTCTACACTCTTGACAGCGATACCGTCTTGGACTGCCCCCCAGAGTCCATGCTCTGGCGAAAAAATCGCGGAAAGTTCACATTCTGGTGTTTCAGCGAAAAGCCGATAGTTGCTTTGTAGCGTAGCATCGACCCCTGTATGGTTTGTTATGAGTCCGATTGACTTTCCTCGAATCCAATCGCTTTTCTCGCTGAGCAAAACGCTCAACCCTAATTCTGTTTGTTGTGATCTTGCCGGAACATCCATCTTTTCGTTTTTTTATCGTTATCGGTTAACGATTTTCAGTTTTAGTAGTTATGAGTTGTTAGTTGTTAGTTAAAGAGGGTTTCTGTGGTGGATACAGTCAACCTGAATGCGACAGGTTACCGAACTCTTAACTTATAACTTATAACTAAAAACTATTTCATGAAACATCTTCCGAAATTCAATAATGCCGCGCTGGTCGGCATCAGGGTGTACCCGATTCGTCAGTAAAATAGCCGCGAGTTTTCTTTTCAAGCAGATGCGTATTGAGGTGCCAGTGAACCCTGTGTGATAAAGACACCCATCGTCAGTCACTGCCCAACCGATGCAGCGACGTTCCCCTTCTGTTGAGGCGACTTGGCACATCGCATTGAGACTTTCCGGACGTAATAGGACACCGCCTTTGTCCATTAGCGCGCTGCAAAATTTTCCGAGATCTGTTGACGTAGCGAAGAGACCCGCATTCCCCGAAACACCGCCGAGAAAATGTGCGTTCTCATCGTGGACTTTTCCGATAATCACACCTTCCCGCCAGTCGTAGCGTTCGTAGTTCACCATTCGACGCTCAAAACTGTTGGAATCCTCAGTCGCTGCGCAGTTCTCATGCCATGCTTGCGGTGGGTTGTATTGCGTCCATTCCATATTGAGCGGAGCGAAGATCCGTTCTCGTGCCAATTGATCAAGGGGTTGTTTGGTTACGGCTTCAAGCAATGCCCCCAGCACGATGTATCCTAAGCAGCTATACACCGCCTTTTCTCCCGGCTGAGATTCCAATGCAACCTCGCCCAGATAAGAAATGACATGCTCACGCGATCCTGCCCGTAGATAGAGCGGTATCCATGCGGGAAGTCCTGAAGTATGTGTTAGGAGATGTGTGAGTGTGACACCTTTCTGTCTAAACGCTGGCAAGTATTCCTCTGCAGGTGTGGAGAGGCAGAGTTTGCCTTTCTCAACGAGTTGCATGCAAAGCGTCCCGATAACAATCGGTTTTGTGAGTGATGCCAAGTCGAATAAGGTCGTATGGAACATCGGCAGTCGTTTCGGTTTTATAGATCGGAAACCAAATGCTTCGTGATAAAGCACCTTTTTATCAGTCAGAACATAGGCGACAGCTCCCGGGAACACCTTTTCCGCAACGCTATTCTTGATGAGTGTTGAAATCGCTTTTTTTAAATGACCTTGCGGTTCGTTTGGGTAAATTGGGAATTTTAGACACATTTTCCGTATATCCGCAGTGCGCCTGCTTCGCAGTGAGAATGCACTGCTGCTGTTCTTTGTTAGAAACCGTGAAAAAACGGCGCAGAAACTCCATATAACTGACAATTGAATCCCTCTGGCTGAATGCCCGTTTTGGGTTGACTACCGGCTAATCTATATGATACACTATTTGTTATATTTTTGTAAGCGTTTTTCATGAATTCGTACCGCAGTTCGGAGCGTAAATCATGCAATTATCCCCGAAAGAGCTTCAAGAGATAACGACAGTCGAGAAACCTTGGGGTGGCTTCATACAATATGTGCTTAATCAACCTGTCACTGTCAAAATCTTAGAGATTCGCGCAGGGGAGCAGGTGAGTTATCAATACCACCACCAGCGGAGTGAGTTATGGATTCCGCTTGATGAGGGGGCGTGCCTGAAACTTGATGGCACCATTCAGCGTCCTAAACCGATGGAGCCTGTGTTTATTCCACAGGGCGCGAAACATCAACTCATCGGTGAATCGAAAGATTACCGGATCCTCGAAATCTCGTTCGGACACTTTGATGAGGAAGATATCGTCCGGCTTTCGGATAAGTATGGCAGAATTTAGCGAAAAGAGGTTTTTTGTTGGATAGAAAACTTAATCTCTTGATTGATGACAAGACATCAAATTTTTTTTCCGGGTCCCCACCTGTTACGGGACAGGTGACGCAACAGTCAGTTGATGCTGCTCTCCAGAAGATTCACGCGCAATTTGTGGGAGAAGCATCAGCATCGCTTACCGAGTTAGAACATGGGCTTCGCGCTTGGACCCGCAGCCATCTCCAAGATGCGGATATTGATAAAGTCATAGCGTTAGCCACGCGTGCCCGTGAAGAATTTTCGGTATTGGTCATCATCGGTATAGGCGGTTCTGATCTGAGTGCACGCGTCTTTCACGATTCTTTCAACCATCCGTATCATAACTTGCTGTCCGTTGAAGCTCGGAGGGGTGCGCCAGAAGTCTATTTCACGGGTGATACCTTTGACCCACGCAAACTCGTAGGTTTGCTTGAGATGCTCAAAGCGCGGAATCTATTACAGAAAACGCTTTTTAATGTCATCAGCAAATCCGGCACAACGACCGAGACAATGGCGACACTGATGATTATCCGCGAAACACTTGGCGATGGAAACTGGCAGCAACAGGTCCTCGCGACGACTGGACTCACCCCTGATAGTGTACTGTTCCGAATTCATGAAAAATGTCCGTTCTACGGCAGCACACTACTCCCTGTTCCCGATGGTGTCGGCGGACGATTTTCAGCGTTCTCTCCAGTCGGTCTATTCTTCCTCGCTATGACTGCAGGAAAAGACGAAACCCCAGAGACGCGCATCCGTGCTGTGATCGCAGGCGTACAGCAGGCACATGAAGATTTTTACCGCCCGTGTGATCGTCAAGACAACGTCGCCTATCACCTTGCACGATGGATGCATCTCGCCGAAGTCGTTGGCAGCAAAAGTTCGATAGTTTTCTATAACTATGCCGACAATAGCTGCCTCGGTGAGTGGTTTGTGCAGCTGTGTACGGAATCTATTCAAGAGCGTGGCACGGGTCCGAACGTTATAAATGCCAAAGGACCTACGAGTAATCACTCAATCCTCAACGGTATCATCGCCGGTCCGAGAGATAAAGTCGTTCTATTCATCCATTGGGAGGCACTTGGAACCGACTTAGTGCTACCGAAGGATACTGAAATGGATAAGAAGTTGACTGACTTTGAGGGGTTATCCATGACGCACATGCAGACTGCTTCCTACCGTGGTACTGCCTTGGATTTTAGCGAGAACGGTATCCCCAATGCAACACTAACCCTCGTCAAACGGGATATCCAATCCGTTTGTCGGTTAATGCGTGTTTTGATGGATACCATCGCTGTAAAGGGCAGGCTCCAAGATTTACATCTTGACAACGATGGTGGAAATGAGTTAACATATCGCCAAGATGGTGTTGAAGGCTATAAACGGAATTTCCGGTCTTTTGCCTTAGCACCAGATATAGGCGATCAGTAGACGGTTAGCGGTGACAAAATGAGGAATAAACTCTCCGCTTTAAAGTACCATGATAAGATATTTATTGCTTACGGCTTTGTCTTCCTCGTCATGTTTGGTGTTGTTTTTGGCAGTACCAGTTTCCTGATCCGGCTTGCCTTTAAAAGGGAAATTGCTGCCTATGTTGAAACGCTTCAAGGCAAGATTTCAAACAACTACCAAGTACTCCTTAACAAAGTTCAAAAGGAGGTTCACGCTGCAGCCGCTGACGAAAGACTACACCACGTCATAACACGCGGAGCGTCATCTCTCACTTATCAGCCGACCCCCGAATTTGATCTCTTTGAGTATGGCAGTCCAGATGGGAAACTTCTACATCCTGACTTGGGCGGACGAAGAAGCACGCGGACATACCGTTCGTTAGACAACCAGGAAGGGCATATAGAACTCAGAAATATTCCGCAACAGGGTGATCTCGGATTGCAGTTTGTCGTTCAAGCAACGGAAGCAAGTGAATGGGGGTTCGTTACAGGTGGCTACAACTTGCAAAAATGGCTGGAGACAACAACGGATATCCAGTCAGACGAGCATCCAATCTTCCTTGTAGGAAAGCTGCAAACGTCAAGCGCAGCTGGCTTCAGCACTGAATCGAAGGCACTGGAACCGGAGGATTGGCTCCCGTTGAACAATGCTGCCCGACAGTTGTCTCTTGATGAGTGGTCTCAATCGTTTTCCGATCCGAAACCGCAACAGCAAGTCTTTTTACAGGGGGCAGAAGAGACAGGTGGAAGTACTTATACCGCTTCTCGGGTAACACCGTTCCGCTCAGCCTTCGCGACGACACGTGAGGCACTACCTGTTGACCTGGTCATAGCGTATTCACATGCGCGGCAAATGAGATGGCAGCAGCAACTCACGCTCATACTGCTTTTAAGTGGTGTCGTTGGGTTGGTGTTGGTTTATCTCATTAGTTACATTATCAGTCGGCGTATTACCCGTCCTATCGCGTTCCTCCGCCAAGGTGTTGATCATATTGCTTCAGGTAATCTTGATCATCGCGTTGTCATTCAATCGCACAATGAGATAGGACAGCTTGCGGAAGGATTCAATCAGATGGCGCGGGACCTGAAGTTAAGTTTAGAAAATCGCATGGCAGCGGAGCGTGCAGCAACATGGCGAGATGTCGCACGACAGGTGGCACATGAAATCAAAAATCCGCTTTTCCCGATTCGACTGTCTGTTGAAAATCTGCAACAGGCAAAATCTAACCCTAAAGTTTTTGAGCAAATCTTTAGTGAGTGTACGGACACTGTCATTGAAGAAGTGGATCGTATCGGAAAACTAATAGATGAGTTCCACCAATTTGCGCGGATGCCCAAACCACAGCGGAAACCGAGCGATCTGAATAGTATTGTAAAGTCTGTTCTGACATTATACACCGCTGGTCAAGGGGCGGATCTCAATAAAGAAGACGACATTGCAGCGGCGGTTTCAGAACAAGAGGACCCAGCAGTGTCGAATCCTGCTGGAAAATTGTGGCGTGAAAATATTTCCAAGATTAAAGTTGAAACAACGTTGAAATCAATTCCGCAGCTTTTTCTCGACCCGGAGCAAATTGCGCAGGCACTCGGGAATCTTCTAAAGAACGCAATTGAAGCAATGCCTGACGGTGGCACGCTTACGGTGAAAACCGATTTCGTCCCAGAATCACCACAAGGAAATTCAGACGCGGAACAAGAGGATCCACAGAACAACGAGAACAGCGGAGACGGAGGGGAGATAAACCCAGAAGCCCACGGCACGGTTTTATTAGAAATCCGAGACACCGGTTGTGGTATGTCCGATGAAACCATGGAGAACCTCTTTGTCCCTTATTATACAACAAAGTCAGAAACAGACGGAACGGGGCTTGGGGTGCCAATAGTCAGAAGGATTGTCGCTGAACACGCTGCTGAGATTGGTTTTGAAAGCACCGAAGGCGTGGGCACAACCGTTCGCATCCATTTTCCTTACAACCAAGGTGAGCAATCCGAAGAAGTTGCTATGGTACCACAAGATTTGATGCCACTAACTCGTTTGAAAACCAAAGAGGAAACGATAGATTCTAAAGAGTAGACGTATCTATCCTTGAAAATAGGACTTACGCAGCCCCCCTTGCAGGGTTTTTGCTTGGGTATTTCTTCAGGGTTTCAAATCCCGCCTGCAGTGCGTCGGACATTCGTTATCATGGAAAAATGCGTAAGTCCTGAAGAAAATAGAATAGTTTGCGATAGGACAAAAGAATGGAAACAATTCTGATTGTAGACGACGAAAAAAATACGCTTAAGATGTTATCACAGGGACTCAAGATGCGCGGGTATCAAACCCTAACAGCTGCCAGCGGTGAGGATGCGTTGCAACTGGCAATGATGTCCGATGTTGATCTTGTTCTATTGGATATCCGTATGGAAAACGGTATGGATGGTGTCCAAACGCTTGTAAAACTGCGCGAACACCACCCCGAATTGAATGTGGTCATGATGTCTGCACAGCAGGATATTGAAATCGCCGTTAAAACGATGGAACTCGGCGCGAAACGATATATCACGAAGCCCACCACTATCGATAAAATTCTATCCAGCGTCCAACCGTTTTTAGAGATATCGCGTTTATCACAAGAAAACGAGATTCTGAAATCTCAAATTACACCAACTGATGAGATGGTTGGTGAGAGTGCCGTTATTTCGCACCTTCGCTCACAGATTGATCGGGTCGCAGGAAGTAAACTCGGGGTTTTAATCTCTGGTGAGAACGGTACCGGCAAGCAGCTTGTTGCTAACGCTATCCATCACCAGAGTGAACGTGCCTCGAAAACCTTTATCCCACTCAACTGCGCCGCTTTACCCGATGAACTCATTGAAAGCGAACTTTTCGGACATGAACGCGGTGCTTTTACGGGTGCGGATTCCCGAAGACAAGGACGTTTTGAACTCGCAGACGGTGGAACCCTTTTTCTTGACGAAATTGGAGATATGAGTTTAAAAGCACAGGCGAAGGTACTCCGCGTTATTGAAACAGGCGAAGTTGAACGCCTTGGTGGCAATCAGATTCGGACGGTAGATGTCCGAATTATCGCCGCAACTAACAAAAATCTGCCCGAAGAGATTGAGAATGGACGGTTCCGAAGGGATCTCTTCTATCGACTCAATGTCGTGCCTATTGCGATCCCCCCACTTCGGGAACGGACGGAGGATATTCCGTTATTAGTTAAGTATTTCGCTGAGCGTTTACAGCTCAATATGGGATCCACGCCTAAAGTTATTGATCCGGGTGCTTACGCTGTGTTCCAAAGTTACAGTTGGCCCGGGAACATCCGGGAGTTAAAGAACATTGTTGAACGCCTCCTGATTATGGTAAACCGCGATGTTGTCATGGCACCCGATGTGGCAGAGGCTTTGGCTTTAGTACCGCAAGCCGCTGTGTTACATCATCTGCCTAACACTACTGCGGATCAAGACCTCTTGCAGCCCGATCTGAGCACACCGCTCTACAAACCCGGAACTGCCTTGAGTCAGATGATGGATGTCGCCGAATCGGAATGCATCCTTGCGGCTTTGGAAGAATATAACTGGAATATCCGGCGCACCGCGGAAGCGTTAGAAGTTGAGCGGAGCAACTTGTACAAGAAAATGAACAAGTACGGTATTTCCCGTCCGAGTTCCGAGGGATAGACTTGTGGGGTATCTGGACTAACGATGCTACGGAAAAATATCAGCGAAAACGGCGGGATGACTCGCCTTCAACTGCTTATCCTCGTTATCATAGTCGTTGTTATTGGGGTACTCTGTTTTCCACCGTGGCTGGAATATCGTAAAGTCGGCACGGCGGATATAGATGTTGAAACGATTGCCGTTGCTATCAAGAAATACCACAGGCACACAGGACGTTATCCGACAAGTTTAGAGGCATTGGTGACCGACCCTGGCACTGAAGGGTGGCGTGGAAAGTATCTGGTGTCTATTCCTGAAACACCTTGGGGCGGTCGCTATGTCCTTCTTCAAGATAAGTATAAGGTAGGAATAGCGAAAAATCATCCGCGCGTCCCCGAAAAATATCGAATTGGCGGTGTTGCAGAGATTAGTAGAGTCTATCATGCAGACGCGCGCCTCGGCGAGAAGTATTGGTGGTAACCCGTGCTTGAAATTTGGATACCGATATTCGTTTTCGTCTTCGGTTTAGCAATCGGTAGTTTTCTTAATGTCTGTATCTACCGCATCCCTCGCGCAGACGTGTCCATTCATTCTCCACGTCGCTCATTTTGTCCCGCATGCAGTGAACCGATAAGTGCCTACGACAATATTCCAATCTTGAGTTACCTGCTTTTACGGGGAAAGTGTCGGCACTGTCCGGCGAAAATTTCTGTGCTGTATCCGTTAGTTGAACTGGCAACGGCGGGATTGTATCTCTTTCTATATTACCGTTTCGGGTTAACTCTCGAATTTCTGCTCGCGCTCGTTTTCGTCTCAGTGCTACTGCCGATCTCTGTCATTGATGCCCAACACTATATCATCCCGAACGTCCTCATCCTGACGGGGTTGATTCTCGGTTTTAGTCTTGTCTGTGGAATTGCGTATCAACGCGCTGATGTCTGGTACCTCCTAATACGTCTGATCGGTGCTGTTGCCGGTGGAGGGGTGTTATGGTTGATTGCTGTGATTGGCAGCGCAGTCTTACGCAAAACAGCGATGGGTGGCGGGGACATCAAGCTGATGGCACTCAATGGACTGTTCCTCGGCGCGTGGCCCGAACTGGCGATGGTGATAGCCTTTTCTGCATTCAGCGGTGCGGTTGTCGGGACTACACTCATTATCTCTGGGATAAAAGATCGGCAAAGCCCGATCCCTTATGGTCCTTTCCTTGCGGGTGCCGCCGTGCTTGTGCTTTTATGGGGAGATAACCTCTGGCGTTTGTACTTGCAATCGGTTGGATGGAATTAATTGTAGGAGGGATTTGGAATCCCGATCAGGCGCACGCCGTGTGCCGTAGCCGTCTAATACAATGGAGACAATATGAAAACCTATTACATAATCGCTTGTCTACTGATACTATCCTTGAGTCAGCAAGTTGTCTATGCACAACAACTGCAAGTTAAAGAAGAATCTGCTGAAGACTTTGTTAAATTAGAAATGCCTTTGGAAGAAGCACTCACAAAAATTACGTTTGTCGTTGAGTGGTTAAGCGGAGACGGAAGTGATGAAGTAATTTTTCAAGGTGAAGGCGTAATTCGCACTCCTGATAAAATAGAACTCCGTATACCGTATGAAGATGATAGCGGCAGGTACAGTTCTTATACGATTCTAACTGAGTATGCAGTTGAAACGAATCGGTACATTTTTGTCCCTTTAGACGACTGGGGCGGGGGTTCGGGAATCTTTCGGAATCTCCACGCGGTTGACAAAAAAACGCTCAGAACTGTTGATGAATTAAGTTTCGGGGATCGATCACGTATCACAGAACTTACTGTAGCCGATCCATCCACAAACACCATCTCCTTTACTTATATAAGGCGAGAGGTGCGACATGGTAACATTTTACATGACCCCGATAAAACAATCAAAAGACATCTTAGAATGATAGATCGTAAATTTCGAGATGTGGCAGATCCGCTAAGTCCGATCCCATCTGATATGATATTCTTTGGGACAGACAGTTTTTTTACAATGGGAAGCTGGGAAAAAGATGCGGAAACTGATGAGAAGCCACCACACATCGTCTTACTTGATGCGTTCTATATAGACAAATACGAAACGACAAATGCACAATACAAGGAATTTATTGATGCGAACCCACAGTGGCAGAAAAATCGTATCCCAAAAAAATACCACGATGGAGATTATCTGAAACATTGGAATGGAAATAATTACCCACCCGACAAAGGCAACCACCCCGTTGTTTATGTCAGTTGGTACGCAGCAATGGCTTATGCAGAGTGGCGCGGGAAACGCCTGCCGACAGAAGCAGAATGGGAGTGCGCAGCACAGGGTTCTTGGCTTTGGCGTGCCATTAATGCCGACACAGCAAATTATGGTGAAAATGTCGGCGATACGACACCGGTCGGAACGTATCCGCCGGAAGCAAGCGGCTTATACGATATGGCAGGCAACGTCTGGGAATGGTGCCTTGATGAATACAATCCCGACTTTTACGCTACTTCTCCAAGTCGCAATCCACTTGCCGGTGGAACCATGGATAATACTTTATCCGATTGGAGAAACGTTAAAACCGTTCGTGTGTTACGCGGCGGTTCTTGGGTGAGTAACGCCAAGTTTGTGCGAGTCTCCGATCGGACAAGGTTCACACCGAAAATCACAAACAAAGCTCGTGGATTTCGTTGTGTTAAGCCTGTAACACCTTAAATTTTTCGTCAAATCCAGTGAATCCTTAGTTTGTAGCATAACCTGTTAGGTTGTGCAATCGTAGCATAACAGGACTATTTAGTTTTCCGTTTTTTTACTAAATTTTCAACCCCCAGGCCCGGTAGGTTGGGTTTGATGAAGTTTAAGAATTTAATTCGGTAATACAACAACCTCTTGCTGTAGGAGCGAGCTGTGCTCGCGATCCCTAAGGATTACCGAAATATTTATTTACTCTTCATCAACCGAACCGGATTTTACACGGAAACTGCAAATACTTCAAAAACTTCTTGAGTCCCGTAGGGGCGATATCTATGTAGAACCGAGTATCATGTAAATATCAAGCCCCGTAGGGGCGGCATCTGTAAAGGGGCCGCGACAAATCCTGAGAGATATCTAAATTAATCCGTATGATGCTTCTTGATTAACAACCATCCTTTACTACGAAATTTTTGGAGAAGATATGAAGACCTTTTGCATAATCACTTATCTACTGATATTAGCCTTAAGTCATCAGGTCGTATACGCACAACAGCCGCTTGCACAACAAGCGTTCACTATCTTTGAGCAACACTGTCTCGACTGCCACGGTGAATTCGGATCCTATAGCGATGTGCTTACGATTAAGCATAAAGACTTAATCGAAGATCGCTCCGTCATACCGGGGCAACCCAATGCCTCCGAACTCTATTTGCGCCTGCTCGGCGATACAGACACAGGTTCACAGATGCCGTTAGGACAAGAACCTCTGGATTCCGAAGCAATCGTCACGATTCGACGTTGGATTGAAGCCGGAGCCGCAGATTGGGAGGCAATTCCCAAACCTAAACGCAATTTTATCACCACCGAGGTAATGCTGCAAACTATCCATACCCACGTGACATCGCTCACTGCCTTTGATCGTTCCTTCGCACGCTATTTTACACTGACACACCTCTATAACGCTGGCGCGACAGATGACAACCTCCGTGCCTATCGAAACGCTTTATCAAAATTGGTTAACAGCCTCTCATGGGGTGCAGAGGTAATAAAGCCGACACCCATCGACCAAGAACAAACAATCTTCTACATTGATCTACGGCACTACGAGTGGGACATCAAAAGCAATAAGTGGTATAAGATTGAGCAGGCATATCCCTACGGCGTGCGATTAAACTCGTCAACGTATGCAACGCTATGCCAAGAAACAGATTGCGAATTGCCGTTTGTCCGTGCCGATTGGTTCATCGCCACCGCCTCACTACCACCGCTCTACCACGAGATCCTTGGTCTACCCAAAACAGACAAGGAATTAGAAACACAACTTGAGGTAAACGTCGCCGAAAACTTAAAGAATGCACCGGGAGTGCGCGTCTGGCGTGCGGGTTTTAACGAGTCTGGTGTGTCAGTCAATAATCGCATTGTGGAACGCCACAAATCCCGATATGGCACATATTGGAAATCCTACGACTTCGCAGGAAATGTGGGTACACAGAACATCTTCACACATCCACTCAATTTCACGCACGACGGCGGCGAGATAATCTTCAACCTTCCGAACGGATTGCAGGCATATTATCTCTCCACAGCGACAGGTGAGCGGCTTGACGAAGCACCGATTAACATCGTTTCAGACGCTGGTTCGCGGGACCCTGTTGTCCGTAACGGACTTTCCTGCATGGGCTGCCACACAGAAGGAATGAAGACATTCAAAGATCAGATGCGTCGGGTGATTGAACGGAATCGGAACCCCTCTTATGATAAAGCACAGGCGTTGCGTCTCTATACCGAAAAATCGGAAATGGATAGCCTTGTTCGCGAGGATATTGCGCGTTATCAACAAGCAATTGAAGCTGCAGGTGGTGTGTTCGGTGGAAGCGAACCGATACAACAGTTAGTCAAGCAGTTTGAGGGACCGCTTGATGCTATACATGCTGCGGCGGAGGTAGGGTTAGAAACTCATGACTTTCTGAAAAAGATTCGTGAGAATAGTGGGCTGCAGGATGCTGGTTTGTTGGTGCTTGGAGTTGAAAGTGGGGCTGTTAAGCGGGATGCGTGGGAATCGGAATTTGGCAAGATAGCCTTGGCACTGAATGTTCTAAACCTTGATTCAGCCCAAGCCTACAGAATTCGTGGAAAAGCGAGGTATGACAAGGGACAGTATGAAGCTGCGATTGCAGACTGTAATGAGGCCCTCCGTATAAAACCTGACGATTTTAAGGCTTACAATAGTAGAGGAGTTGCGAAATCCAGATTGCGGCAGTACAAATCTGCTATTGCTGATTTTGACGCGGCACTTCAAATAAAACCTGATTCAGCTACTGCCTATAGCAATCGCGGAGCTGCGAAGGCCATACTGGAGCAGTATGAGTCTGCTATCTCCGATTTTGACGCGGCACTTCAAATAAAACCTGTTGCTAAGGTCTACTATGGTCGCGGAGCTGCAAAAGCCAAGTTGAAACAGTATGAAGATGCGATATCTGATTATGATACTGCCCTTCGTATAAAACCTGATTATTTCGCAGCCTATTGGGAACGGGGAGCTGTAAAGACTCTGCAAGGCCAGTATGAGTCTGCCATTACTGACTTTGATGCGGCACTCCGCATAAAACCAGATGCTAAAACCTACTTTCTTCGAGGAAGTGCAAAGCACGCGTTGGGTAGAAGTGAAGAAGCAAAGGACGATCTCCAAACAGCATTGGAACTGGCAGAACAGGGAGGAGATCAGCATTTAAAAAATGTGATTAAGCAGTTTATTCAAAAATTTGAAGTCGAAAGTATCCCAAATCAATAAGGATTCATTTTCCAAACATTGAAATATCGGTATGGTGGAGTTTGAGGAGTCATGCCTAGAGGAAGATTCCATTATAGTCCGCTTAGCGAGATAACTGAATGAATCCAACTGCATGTAAATTTGTTTGATATTCTCATATAGATATTTTATCATTAACATTGATAAGTCATATTTTGGAGAAAAGTGAATGAATACAAAAAACCGATCTGAATCCAAAAACAAGCTACAAACAGTTAATGATGTCATTTGTGCTATAAAGGAACAATCCGCAGATGGCAATTGCATTTTCCGTGGCGAGTCCGAATGCCATGAAAAAGTCTCCTCAAATCTCTACCGTGAACTTAAATCTATTATTGGATTTGAAAATGTTGGTATTGGAAATTTTCAAGATGAAATTATCGAACAAGCTAAAGATTATACCGATACAACGGGTAATTTTGAAATTCTAACTGAACTCCAACACTATGGCGGTAAAACAAATTTGATTGATTTCACGCAAGACTATAAGGTTGCTCTTTTCTTTGCGTGCTATGGGACCCTCAACAAGCCAGGTAGGGTTATTATTTTACGAATAACCGATGAAATAGAAAAGACCCTTAGATACCCGCAGCATCCAAAGAAACGTGTTCTTGCCCAGAAAAGTGTATTTGTTCAACCGCCTAAAGGATATATTGAACGTAACAGATACCATGTAATCTGTATTCCAGCATCTCTCAAGTTTTTGGTATTACAGTATCTTCTTGAAGATCACGATATAGAACCTAAAACTATCTATAATGATATCCATGGGTTTATTGGTAGTTATAACAGCCAATGGAAGTCTTATCGAGGGTTTTATAACGGGCTCACTTTACAAGATAGAGGAGATGAAGTGACGGATCCGAAAGAAAAGCTGGAATCTTATGAGAAGGCAATAGCTCATTATACTAGTACTTTAGGGTTAGAAGTAGATGATCCCGCCGTTTATATGAACCGCGGCAATACTTACCTCAACCTAGGCAAAGTTGACAAGGCAATTGAAGATTTTAACACTGCTATAAATATGTATCCTTATTTTTCTGATGCCTATTACAATCGCGGTACTGCTTATCTTGTACTGCCATCGGAAATTCGGGCCACTTTCTAAAACAAGATTGTGATATAATAACAATCTACTGAAAGGAGCATTCCGATGGCGAAACGAAGAAACTTTACGCCCGAGTTTAAAGCAGAAGTCGTGCTTGAGGCCCTGAGTGGTGAAAGTTCGCAAGCAGAGCTCTGTAGACGACATAACCTCAGCGAACAACAGCTCTCGAAGTGGAAACAGCAAGTTATTGAAAATGTAGCGACGCTGTTTGTCTCCTCTACGGATCAGCAGTCCAGCGAGGCGGCGGAGCGTATTGCTCACCTTGAGCAGCTCGTTGGGCGGTTGACCGTGGCGTTAGACATCCAAAAAAAAGCATTGACTTTCTTGAGCTAACGCCGTCTCAAGAGTGCCGAGTCGCTGAGGCGTT
>PYJC01000128.1 GCA_003635255.1 Candidatus Poribacteria bacterium
TGAGCATCTCAAAGCGTTAGCAACTTTTGAGATCGTCCTTGCAAAACGTCCGAAGAATGCTGTCGCATATCAAAATCTGCTCTCGCTTGAATCGCAACTCGATGTGATGTTGAGTAAAGCGAGAGCCGCAGCCTCGCCAACACCCGGCACCGACGCGGCTGCTTCTATGCCTGATACAGTGCCAGACACCCCCAACCCGACTGCGGAGAAACTCTCTCGCGTGCGATGTGGCATCGCACGCTGTTTAATGAACCGCAAACAGCCTAAAAATGCGATGGAGAAGTACCGACAGGCGTTAAAAGCAAAACCTTATACGCCGGAATTGCGAGCCGTACTCATAGACACCGGTAAGCAGCTCGCCAATTGGTTTCAAAAGCGAAACGATATTGACAGTTACGAAGCGATTGTGCGTTGGGCAACCGAGTTAGATAGCAACTTTAAAGAATCGCTGGAGCCTTAACACTGACAATCAACAAAGGAGACACACGTTCATGAAAATCAGAACAAGACTATTTTTCATTTTAACGCTGTTAATGGTTTCAAACCTCAGTATTCTACCCTGTTTTGCACAATATGCGGCGCACACGCAACTGAGTTTACCGGAGGGTGCCAAAGCACGCCTCGGTAAAGGTAGCATAAATGAAATAGCGTATTCACCAGATGGTTCATTGCTTGCAGTGGCGAGTAGGATCGGTACCTGGTTGTATGATACCGAAACATCTGAAGCACTTGCACTGCTCACCGGACATACGGGCGGTGTCACGAATGTGTCGTTTAGTCCCGATGGCACTATCCTCGCTAGTGCCGGTGGGAGTTTCGATAGAACCGTGCGTTTATGGGACGTAGGGACCGGCACCCTGAAATCCGAAATCACCACCGGGCATTTAGGCGATATATCAAGTATCTCTTTCAGTCCGGATGGCACAACGCTGGCGAGTGGGAGTTTGGGGTTTGGTGCGGCGGTGCGTTTATGGGACGTAGGGACCGGCACCCTCAAAGCCGAAATCAAAGGACTTTGGGGTGGTATCACAAATCTATCGTTCAGTCCGGATGGCATGACCCTTGCCAGTAGTTGGGACTGGGACATGAAGGTGCGTTTATGGGATGTAGGAACAGGGACGTTGAAATCCGAAATCACCACCGGGCATTCAGAGCTCTATAGCATATTGTTCAGTCCGGATGGCACTACCCTCGCCAGCACAGGGGCGAGGGGAGACACCACGGTGCGTTTATGGGATGTAGGAACAGGGACGTTGAAATCCGAAATCACCACCGGGCATTATTGGGGCAATATCACGATAGCGTTCAATCAGGATGGTTCAACGCTTGCCAGCGGGAGTAATGACGACTGGAGGGTGCTGTTATGGGATGTTGCGACAGGTACCCGTAAAGTTACGATCAAGGGACATCTGGCTGGAGTCGTGAGCGTATCATTCAGTCCGGATGGTTCAACGCTTGCCAGCGGAAGTTTTGACGGAACAGTGCGTTTATCGAACATTGCGACCAGCACCCTCAAAGCCGAATTCATAGGGCATGCAGCCCTCGGGAATATATCGTTCAGTCCGGATGGTGCAACGCTTGCCAGTAGTTCTGGCAGAATGTTGAGTCTGTGGGACGTTGCGACAGGCACCCGCAAAACTACGCTCAGTGGACATCTGCTCGGGATCAGATGTCTATCGTTCAGTCCAGATGGCACCATCCTCGCCAGTGGGAGTTCAAATGGACCGCTTCGTATCGATACGGCACGTTTATGGGACGTTGCCACTGACACACTGAAACTGAAATCCACGCTCGAAGGGGATTATTGGGTCAGCAGTGTATCATTCAGCCCAGATGGCACCATCCTTGCCAGTGGGATTTGGGAAACTGCGGTTGGGGTCTCGGAAGGGAAGGTCCGGTTGTGGGACGTTGCGACAGGCACGTTGAAATCCGAGCTTATCGGGCATGCCGGCGATGTCCATAGTGTATCGTTCAGTCCAGATGGTACGACCCTTGCCAGTGGAGGTCAGGACGAAACAGTGCGGTTGTGGGACGTTGCGACAGGCACGTTGAAATCCGAGCTTATCGGACATGCCGGTGATGTCCATAGTGTATCGTTCAGTCCAGATGGTACGACCCTTGCCAGTGGAGGTCAGGACGAAACAGTGCGGTTGTGGGATGTTGCGACAGGCACGATCAAAGCTACCTTCACAGAACATACAACCGCTGTCTACAGTGTATTGTTCAGTCCGGATGGGACGACCCTTGCCAGTGTAGATGAGAGGGTCCGCTTATGGGATGTTGCGACGGGCGCGGTGAAATTCACCTCCACTTTTACAGGGGCAGGTCGTGTGTTGTTCAAACCGGATGGGTCAACACTTGCCAGTTATGGTGATGGTGGCACGGTGCTGCTGTGGGACTTCGCACTGGCACCGTCAGAATCGCCACGCCTCGCAGCCGATGTCAACGGTGATGGACAAGTCAACATTCAAGACCTCGTCGCAGTCGCTGCCGCTTTCGGTGAAACAGGGAAAATCCCTGCCGATGTCAACAGTGATGGGGTCGTCAACATCCAAGACCTCGTCGCAGTCGCTGCCGCATTTGGTAAAATGGCTGCCGGCGCGCCGTCTGCTGCCAACCTCTCCGCAGAGACCGTGCAACAGTGGCTCTCCGATGCCAAACGACTCAACCTCACCGATGCCATCTCACAACGCGGTATCCGCTTTCTTGAACAATTGCTGTTAGGGTTAACTCCAAAAGAGACAGCACTGTTGGCGAACTATCCGAACCCGTTCAACCCGGAGACGTGGATACCCTATCAGTTGGCAAGTCCAGCGGACATCACACTTCGCATCTACACTATAGACGGAAGTTTGGTACGCATGTTATCATTAGGACATAAAGAGGTAGGCATCTATCAATCCCGTAATCGTGCCGCCTATTGGGACGGTAAAAACGAGTTCGGTGAACCTGTCGCAAGCGGCGTATGTTTCTACACGTTAACAGCAGGCGATTTCAACGCAACCCGAAAAATGTTCATACGAAAGTAACTTTTCTGAGAAACTATGGAGGGATATTCATGAATAGAAAACTATTTTCAATTGAACTTCTATGTCTCATAGCAGTTTCTATGATTGCAAATTACGCACTTGCACAAAATACACGCCCAATTGTGCGACTCATCTACTTTCTTCCCAAGGATCGTGAGCCTCAACCAGGCATAGACGTAGAGATGGAAACATTAATTAAGGACGTGCAGCAGTTTTTCGCCAATGAGATGGAACACCACGGGTACGGTAGGAAAACTTTCCGAATTGAAACCGATGCTACAGGCAAAGTTGTGGTACATCATCTGAAAGGGCAGTCTAATTCCGAATATTATGAACATGATACTTTCGGTAAAGTACGTAAAGAGATTCATGAACAGTTTAACCTGTCAAAAGATATCTATCTTGTTGTAGTAGATAGTGGTTTTCTTATTAACGGTGTCGCTGGTGTTGCTACCATAGGAAATGGGACTGAGGGGTTAGCAGTCATCAATGGCATACGCGGCCTTAAAGGAAAAACCTATCTTACTTCCCATGAGCTGAGGCATGCATTTGGGTTAGGGCACGATCTCAGTATAGATCCACGCGGATTCACTCCATGGATTTCTAAATGCACTGCTCAATTTTTGGATGTCCATCGCCATTTCAACCCCAGTGGTCAAAGTCGAAACTTCAAGCCCAAGGTTAAGATGCTTCCACCCATCCTCGCATCTCCGCCCAATTCAATCCGCCTCCGTTTTGAGATAACTGATGCCCAGGAGATCCATCAAGTCCAACTATATGAGCAGTATAACGGTAGAATTGCTTGTAAGCGATTCTACGGTAGTCCAACCAACCCCGTTGAATTTGTCATTCGGGTGGGAACGAGAAGCACGAGTGTTACTCTCAATATGATTGATGTGCATGGAAACACCTCATGGACCCAGAACTTCCCGATTGATGTACCTGCCTTGCTACCGCCCGCTAAAGTTGTGTTTATTCCGGATGCCAATTTGGCAGCGGCTCTGCAGCGAGAGATTGGAAGTATCACGACACACTCTATGCTAAACCTGTATGACTTCGGCGTTTTCACCGGAATAACAAACCTCACTGGACTTGAACACGCACACAATCTGAAAAGACTCTACATTGGAGTTTCGGATATAGATGGCAAAATTGTTAACAGCAATGCAGTATCGGATTTTTCACCGATCATGGATCTCCCACGACTGATATACTTGTCTCTTGATAGCAACTCCATATCGGATGTAGCTCCCCTTGTGGACATGACACAACTGACAAACTTGCTTCTTCCTAACAACTCCATATCGGATGTAGCCCCCCTCGCAAGTATGACACAACTGAGAGCCTTGGCTCTTCACCGCAACTCCATATCGGATGTAGCGCCCCTCGCAAATATGACACAACTGCAACGCTTGGTTCTTTCTAACAACTCCATATCGGATGTAGCGCCCCTCGCAAATATGACACAACTGATATACTTGGCTCTTGACCGCAACTCCATATCGGATGTAGCGCCCCTCGCAAGCATGACAGAAATGGAGTTGCTGCGTCTTGAGGGTAATCCGCTAAGTTACACCGCTATTAATACACATATTCCCACTCTGCAGGCAAATGGAGTTCAGGTCATCTTTGACAATGTAACTCATCCAGCACTCTTGAAAATATCAGGTGATACACAGGAGAGCGCGCCGGGGACAGTTTTGGCAGCCCCGTTCATAGTAGAAGCGGTGGATGCAAAGGGTAAGCCGATGCGTGGCATGTCTGTCATTTTTGCTGTCACTGCAGGCGGTGGTCAACTTAGTACTACAAAAGCCACAACCGATGCGACCGGTAAGGCACAGACGCTTCTTACGCTGGGAGGTGTCCCCGGCAAACACACTGTCACCGCAACTGCTACCGCAATAACAAAGTCAGTGGTTACTTTCACTGCTATTGCTATAGAAAAACCCGCGCGTTCCGCTGAAGATGTCAATGGCGATGGTGTGGTGAACATCCAGGATTTGGTGGTAGTCTCCTCGCACCTCGGGCAGACGGGGCAAAATGAGGTGGATGTTAATGGGGATGGTGTCGTCAATATTCAGGATCTGGTGTTAGTTGCTGCTGCCTTTGGAGAAGGTGCTGCCTCTCCTTCTTTACACGCATTGAAAATTCTTGAAGGTATCACTGTAGCAGAACTGCAACGCCTCCTGATGGCGGCGCGAAAAATGTCACTCACAGATCCTGTCTATCTGCGCGGCATCGCGGTACTGGAGCAGCTACTTGCCCTTTTACTACCGAGAGAGACAGCACTGTTAGCAAACTACCCCAACCCATTCAACCCAGAAACATGGATACCCTATCAGTTGGCAAATCCGGCAGATGTCACACTCCGTATCCATGCGGTAGACGGCAGTTTGGTGAGAACGCTATCGTTAGGACATAAGGCTATCGGCACCTATCAAAGCCGTAGCCGTGCAACCTATTGGGACGGCAAAAACGAGGTAGGCGAACCCGTCGCAAGCGGCGTATATTTCTATACATTGTCCACGGAGTCCACACGCGACTCCGTTACAGCAGGCGATTTTACTGCAACACGAAAAATGTTAATACGAAAGTAGGCGAGTACGCAGTTGTCAGAGAATAGTTATCAGTCTGCCTCGCAGTGAGAGTGCAGTTTTTCTGATGAAGATTAAGAATTTAATTGGCTAATTCTATGACGTGTGATAACAAGTGGATCGGTTTGTAGTAGTGCGATTCATCGCACGTTGCGTAGCCACAATTACCCAATTTATTTGTTAAACCTCATGCGAAAAACCTTTCAGTTTTCAGAAAGAAACTTTGGAATTATCAAAAACCTCTTGTAACTGATAACTGAAAACTGATAACCGACAACTATTTAACAACAAAGGAACATATTTTATGAATATCTTTAAGCCCATCCAGATAGGTTTGATCACCCTGTTAGTGCTTCAGATCGCTATCTTCAGCGGTTGCGATCAGTACGAGGAATTCACTAATGACCCACCTGAAATAACCACTTTTATTGTGCCAGCGGAGGTTGAATACGGCGAGACCGTCCAACTCCGAATCAGGGCTTTTGATGCGAATGACGATTCTTTAACCTATATATGGGATGTCTCCGAAGGGACGTTGGTTGGCGACACGGGGCCCGAAGTTCAGTGGACTGCCCCCGAGTCATCCGAAGAAATGGTGCCATCGAGAGTCGTAACCGTTAATGTCCATGTCCGAGACGGTAGCGAGAAAGATGCTTCTAAAACGGCAACGATCCTCGTCTACTCCAAACCTTACAGAATCGCCGAGGTGCTCAGCGGCACCTATAGGCTCGTTTCCAAAAGTGTTCACGGCGACCCTGTTCAAGTAGCAGGGACCCTACGCCTCACACCCACAACATTCACACAGGAATTCCAAGAGGTCTTAGAAGGCGAAGCCCAATCCCTGAAACAGTTCGTCACCGGTTCCTACAAACTCGTCAGACCGTTCAACCAAAACAGCGGGACGATCCACTGGTTCACGCATGGAAACCCCAGGTCTTCCGTAATTACATATACTTGGGATGGACGATTCTTGGCTTTAGTTTTTCGTGCAGATGCCACGCAGTATATCTACAATCGTGCAGGCGCGGTCCCCGAAGTCGTCGAAACCGATGATGTGGAACCGATTGACCCCGAACCTATTGAAGAAGATATCGAACCAGAGCCGATCGACCCCGAACTTATTGAAGAAAATGTGGAACCAGAGCCGATTGACCCCGAACCCGTTGAAGAACCGGAAGAGGAAATTAACCCGGATCCGGTTAAGACCGATGGGAAACCCGTTACAATAACCGATGCAACATTCAAAACCGATGTGTTGGATGCTGAATTACCTGTCGTGCTTGAATTTGGAGCCGATTGGTGCCCTTTCTGCAGACAAATGAGACCCATCGTTGAATCCGTCGCACTGGAACATCGGAACACTCTCGTCATAGGACAGTTGGATATCGACGAAAATCCGCTGACAACCCGAAAGTACAATGTTGGTGGGATTCCAGCATATCTTGTGTTTCGAGACGGCACCTTGGTCGCGAGATTCGGTGGCGCAATGCCTAAACAAATCTTTGTCCAGAGAATCCTGGATGCCCTGAAATAGGTTTTCGTATGTAAGGCAGTAGGCACGCTCCGCCGGGTTCCCCGGCCACCAATAACATAAGTGAAAAAAGGAGATTTCTATTGAAAATCACGCGCTTTGCGATTTTGACCCTTATGTTTATGTCCGTTATATTTCTACCGGTCAGTTTCGCACAGGACTATACGCAATGGCATTTGCCAGAAGGTGCCATCGCACGCCTCGGAAAAGGTGGGATAAACGAAATAGCGTATTCCCCTGATGGAAACCGACTTGCAGTGGCTACTCGTATAGGTATTTGGCTCTACAATACGCACACAGGTGCTGAAGTCGCTCTGATCGTAGGGCATACAGAGGATGTCATAAGCGTGGCGTTCAGTCCAGATGGTTCTATGCTCGCCAGTGGGAGTTTGGACAGAACCGTGCGTTTATGGGAGGTTTCGACGGGTCTACATCTACGGACGTTCACTGGGCATAGCAGATTTGTCATAAGCGTGGCGTTCAGTCCAGATGGGACCACATTGGCAAGTGGAAGTCAGGACGGCACCGTGCGTTTATGGGAGGTTTCGACGGGTCTACATCTACGGACGTTCACTGGGCATAGCGGATTTGTCTTGAACGTGGCGTTCAGTCCAGATGGTCAGACACTGGCAAGTGGGAGTTTGGACAGAACCGTGCGTTTATGGGAAGTCGCCACAGGTAAACATCTGCGCACCTTTGAAAGACATACCGAGAGCGTCTGGAGCGTAGCATTTAGCCCGGATGGTCGGGTACTGGCGAGTGGCGGTTGGGACGGAAACATCCATTTATGGGAAGTCGCCACGGGTAAGCATCTGCAAAGACTTAGGTGGACTCCTGTGGGCAGGAGCGTCTCGTTTAGTCCGGATGGTCAGATGCTTGCTGGCGCGAGTGAAGATGGAGCTGTGCGTTTATGGGAAGTTGCCACGGGTAATCGTTTGGGGGCGTTTGAAGGGCACAGCGGTTACGTTGAAAGCGTCTCGTTCGGTCCGAATGGTCAGATGCTTGCGAGTGCGAGTGCCGATGGCACCGTTCGCTTATGGGAAGCCGCCACGGGTGTGTCGTTGCACACACTTGAAAGGCATACGGATTTTGTTGACAGTATAGCGTTCAGCCCAAATGGTACGACGCTCGCCAGATCGGATAATACCGGCACCGTCCACTTATCGGAGGTCGCCACAGGTCGGCATCTGCATACCTTTATAGGGCATACAAGTTATGTACATAGTGTAGCGTTTAATCCGAATGGTCGGATTCTTGCGAGTGTGAGTTCAGACAAAACCGTTCGCTTGTGGAGTGTCACTGCAGGTGAGCCTCTACGCACCCTTATAGGGCATACGGATTATGTCTATAGTGTGTCGTTTGATTCCTATGGTCGGAAGCTTGCGAGTGCGAGTGCCGATGGCACCGTTCGCTTATGGGAAATCGCCACAGGTCGGCATCTGCCTACCCTCGTCGGACATACAGATAAAGTCCATAGTGTAGCGTTCAGTCCAGATGGTACGACGCTCGCCAGTGGGGGTGAGGATGGTACTGTCCGTCTATGGGAAGCCGCTACAGGTAAGCAGCTGCACATGCTTGAGGGGCATCTATTTGATGTCTATAGTGTAGCGTTCAGTCCGGATGGCGCGACCCTTGCCAGCAGTGGGTTAGACGACACTGTCCGTTTGTGGGAAGTTGCCACGGGTAAGCAGCTGCGCACCCTCAAGGGGCATACAGATGAGGTTAAGAGTGTAGCCTTCAGTCCGGATGGCGCGACCCTTGCCAGTGGGAGTCAGGACAACACCATTTATTTATGGGAAGTTTCGACCGGTGGACATCTTCACACATTTCAGGGGCATACCAGTTATGTTTTGAATGTAGCGTTTAGCCCGAATGGTGCGATCCTTGCCAGTGGCGGCGCGGATGGTACCGTACTTCTGTGGGATGTTACACCTTTCATCTCAGAACAGGGTCAACAGACACAACCAGAACCAGACACACAACAGACCGAAAGCGATACGACGATACAACAGTATGAACGCGAGGTGGTCCGGTTGATCTACTTTCGACCCACCGATCGCGTACCCCGACAAGGGATTGACACAGAGTTAGACATATTAATACGGTGGGCACAGTATTTTTTTGCAGAGCAGATGCAAGGTTACGGCAGAAAAACATTTGCTTTTGAAACTGATCCAAACGGATACGCTCGAGTCCATCACGTTACTGGGAAATTCGCTGATGCCTATTACCATCATGATACCTACGAAAAAGCGGTGAAAGAGGTCGCTGAGCGGTTTGATACCTCAAGGGATGTCTTTCTTATCGCCATAGATGTTAGTAGCGAGTTCATTAACAATGAAGGCACGTGTGGGATAGGCGGCGGCGGTTGGAAATCGTTTGACAATGAACGCTGGCGGCGAGATTTTGGCGGGACAGCCGTCATCCCCGCCTCCGGGGTCTGCATTAATCCGAGTATTACTGCACATGAACTCGGACACGTCTTTGGATTGGAACACGATTTCCGAGATGACGCTTATCTCATGGCTTACGGCACACAAGAACGCTTGTCCCACTGTGCCGCTGAATGGTTGGATGCACACCGTTTCTTCAACAACGATCCAACCGCAGTCAATGAAACCACAACTATTGCTATGCACCCGTCTCAGGCATCCGATCCAGGTACCCTTCGCCTACAGTTTGAACTGACCGATACTGATGGCCTCCATCAGGCGCAGTTGATTGTTCCAGCAGCTGCCACCGACCCCGCCCAAGGCACCAAGTTACATAGTTGCAAGTCCATGAACGGCAAAAATCAGACAGTCACATTTCTCACGACTGATGCAACTGTTCCGTCTGATAGTGAAATAACGCTTCAAGTGATTGATGCGACCGGAAACATTACAAAGCAGGCGTTTTCGTTGGCGGTCGCGGAAGATGACCCAGGTGTGCGCGCATCACCAGTGCTACATATCGCTGCAATGGAGATACCAACGGAAACGACACTTCTGCCAAACTACCCGAACCCGTTCAACCCAGAGACGTGGATACCGTATCAGTTGTCATCGCCAGGGGATGTGACGGTGCGTATCTATGCGGTGAATGGTCGTTTGGTACGGCGTTTGCCTTTAGGGCATCGAGCTGCCGGTGTGTATTACGGCAGGAGCCGGGCCGCCTATTGGGATGGCAAAAACGAACTCGGTGAACCCGTTGCAAGCGGCGTGTATTTCTACACATTAACGGCTGGCGATTTTACTGCAACACGAAAAATGTTGATACGAAAATAAGCGAGTACGCAGTTGTCAGTTTCCAGTTTCCAGTTACCAGAGAAGAAGGGTCCCTCTTTTAACTGGTTACTGGTTACTGATACACTGACAACTCTTTTAACAAAGGAGCCTATCAATGAATCTCTATAAGTCAACTCAGGCAGGTTTAGTCATTCTGTTCATTCTCCAAGCCGTTGTCCTCATCGGATGCGCTCAATATGAAGAGCTCACCAACGACCCGCCTGAAATAACCACGTTCACCATCCCGAATGAAGTTGAATACGGTGAAACCGTCGAGTTTAGAGCCAGAGTCTTTGACCCGGAAGACGATCCGTTGAGGTATACGTGGGAGGTAACCGATGGCGTTTTGAAGGGCGAAGCGGGACCCCACGTCCAGTGGACTGCCCCCGAACTGCCACCAGAGGAGATCGTCCCGCCGAAAGTTGTAACCGTCTATCTTTACGTACGTGATGGCGGCGAGGAAGATGTCCACAAAATGGCAACGATTACCGTCTTCTCCAAACCCTACAAAATTGCCCAAATCTTCACCGGCACCTATACGCTGATCGCCAAGCAGGTCCAGGGCGACCCAGTTGCAGAGACAAGTACGCTGCGGCTCACACCGACGACATTTACACGGGAGATACAGTCAAATCCTGAAGCAGAGGTCCAAGCACCGACACAGTTCATCACCGGTACGTATAGATTTATTAAACCGTTTGATGAGAGTAGCGGAACAATCCACTGGTTTCCTACGGGAAGCACATCACCCGATGTCAGCACGTATACGTGGGACGGCAGACTCTTCGTCGTCTTCTACCCCGAAACCACCACCAGTCTCATTTACGAAAAGTAGCGGAACATATGGATATATAAATGTCAATTGCGTTTGGTAGGTGCGGTTTCAACCGCGCCTATCTACGAACCGAAAAGGAATTTTCATGAAATCACTATTGACATATCAAAAACTCATCGTCGTACTTTTTGCCATTCTACTCACCCTCATCCTTCACGGTGTGAGCGATGCCCTCACCTATACGCATATCTATGTAGACGCAGTGAACGACGTAAACGCGCCCACCGGTAGAGGCTCCGCTGCAAGTCCGTACAAGTCGATTACCTTCGCGCTATTGATCAGCGAAAAAAATAATCTCCCGGATCCGTGGCATGTACATATCCACCCGGGCAACTACAACGGAGATACTGATACGCAAGTACCCCCCTCTGTGCAAAGTAGTAGACACGCGCCGCGTGCTGTAACCTATCTGCTACGCTTGCATTTCACTGCAAACTATGCTATAATACCAATTACAGCGAAACTGAATGTTTCCGCCAAAAATTAAGGAGCCACTTCATGAAAACACTGTTTAGAACGTGCCCCTTACTAATAATAGCTGTCTTAGTCGCAGCTCACATCATCGGTTGTGGCGACGTTACTACAGAACTGGAGCCTGAAGATTCTGAAGCCATTGATAGAACAGTTGTCCCCGATGAAGATAAAGCATCCATCCCTACTGACGGGAAACCGATCACGGTAACTGATGAAACGTTTGACACCGTTGTGTTGGAGGCTGAATTACCCATCGTGCTTGAATTTTGGGCGGTGTGGTGAGGTGCTTGCCGGTCGATGGTACCAACGGTTGATGCAGTTGCATCAAAACATCGCGACACGCTTATCATTGGCAGATTGGATATCGATAAAAACCCTCAGACCGTTTCAGAATACGATCTACGCGCCATCCCTACCTACATTATATTCCGAGATGGTGAAGTCGTTGGAAAAATCGTAGGCGCGATGCCTCAGGCAACTTTTGTACAGCGCATCTTCGACGCACTGGAATAGACAGATGCTATAACTGATTACTGAAAACTATTTCCTTGACGACTGACTGCCGATGCTTTAAGTGTTGCATTCCGGAAAAAAATGCTGTATAATAAGTGTATGGCACAACAAAACGTAACACTCCAAAAAATTGATGAGTACCGCTGGCGTATCCCGAAAAATTACATGAAAGGAATGCGCGTTGATGGTATCGTCTATGCTAACGAGAAGCTCCTCGAACACGCCAAAAGCGATGAAGCGTTGCAACAGGTAGCAAACGTTGCACACCTCCCCGGCATTGTTAAACATTCCCTCGCAATGCCGGATTTACACTGGGGCTACGGTTTCGTCATCGGTGGTGTCGCTGCCACGGATCCGAAGGCAGATGGCGTGGTTTCACCCGGTGGTATCGGGTACGACATCAATTGCGGGGTCCGTCTCATCCGGACGAACCTTGATGTCTCGCAGCTTGAGGGAAAACGGAAAGCACTCGTCGGCAAGTTGTTCGAGAATGTCCCGTGTGGTGTTGGATCGAGCGGCACAATTCGGCTCACTGTCCAAGAAGAGCGGCAGATGCTGGAGAAAGGCGCGCAGTGGGCAATTGATCGGGAATACGGACATCCGAATGACCTTGAGTTTACCGAGGCGACCGGTTTCCTCCAAAACGCAAATGCCGAAGCTGCGAGCCAACGGGCTTTAGAACGTGGCAAAAACCAACTCGGCACACTCGGTTCGGGTAACCATTTCCTCGAAGTCCAAGCCGTTGACCGCATCTTTTACCGAGAAGCCGCCGACGCGATGGGGTTAAGTGAAGGCAACATTTGTGTTATGATTCATACCGGCTCCCGCGGCTTCGGCTATCAGATCTGCGATGAGCACGTTAAGAGTTGGGTCAAAGTTGCCGAAAGATATAATATCAAACTCCCCGACCGCCAACTCGCCTCTGCACCGATTAACTCACCTGAAGGACAAGACTATATCACCGCGATGGCGTGTAGCGCGAACTATGCGTGGAACAACCGGCAGTGTATTATGCACCTTGTCCGCCAGACCTTCATGCAGTTTTTTGATACGACAGAGGACGAACTCGGCTTAGAACTCGTCTACGATGTCGCACATAACATCGGAAAGTTTGAGAAACACACCGTTGACGGTGAAGAACGTGAACTGTTTATCCACCGAAAAGGCGCGACGCGTGCGTTTCCAGCCGGACATCCAGAGATCCCAGAAAAATACCAGAAAGTCGGACAGCCCGTTCTGATTCCCGGCGATATGGGGACCGCCTCTTACGTGCTTGTCGGTAACCCGGGCGCGATGGCGGAGACGTGGGGCACAACCTGTCACGGTGCAGGTAGAGTCCTCTCACGGCGGAAGGCGATCGCTTTGACAAAGGGACGTTCGATCCAAAAAGATTTGGAGGCACAAGGCATCTATGTTCGGGCAGAGGGTAGGCGCACGCTCCAAGAAGAGGTCCCCGAGGCTTATAAAGATGTCGATGAAGTCGTTCGTGTGGTTGACAAAGCAGGACTTTCACGGCGTGTCGCACGTCTCCGTCCTATCGGTGTCGTAAAAGGATGACGCTATCCGACGCTGAAGGGCAAGGTTTTTTCCGAATCGTTAATATTTTGTAACCCCTCTCGATTTCCTGTCGTTACTGAGAATAGTGTTTATTTTTTCTCATAATATGTCCAAAAAACAGGCAATATACGCGCAAATATTGCCTAAAAAGGCAATTTTCGATTGGCACGGAAATTGCACGGACTTTTAGTAAGCCTCCTTGGGTAAGCCGGAACCATCATTTCTACAGGTTATAGTTTGCAAATCCATATTGCATGTGTTAGGTTAGAATCCCTGAACCTTAAAACCTATTGGAAATATGGCTTCCGGCTCCTTTTTTTCCATTTTAAAAAATTAAATAACCTTAGCAACCCACATACCCTTAATACTTAGATAGCAATTTGAGTTATTGTAGTAGAAAGTGTTGAACCATAAGACAGGACCACATAGCATAGGAGGGTAACAATGAGGGACAGAGACGTATCAATTAAACTTTTCATATTTATAATCAGTTTATCCGTGATGATGCAGTTCGTTCCGACAGGATTTGCTGTGAAGGGGTGGCGTGAATCGGAACTCAACGGCGGTTGGCAAATCTGGATCTCGGCAACGGATTTTGAAGAAATACAGGGTATAGGCACCAGCAAAACCGAAGTGGAACTGGCTGAAAAAGCAACGAAACCGTGGTTATCGGAAGACATCCTCATTGCTACGGATTTAGGCGGTTTCGCAGATTTTGAATTTGAGAGTCCAGTGGAAGGAGCAGCTTATATGTGGGGACGTATTGCGGATTTCCGTGGCGGTGGACAGTCTTGGTTTATCGTCCTTAACAGCCTAAACCATGCAGGAGAAGGACTCATATTTGGTACCCCAGGTCTTGCCTGGCAATGGGTTGGTAACAGAGACGTACCAGACTCAAAGTCTCCTACAGATTTAAAAAAGGGGAAAAATACCGCTCGTATCGTGCCTCGTGAAGCCAGGGCTGGTGTAGAACCGTTGTTTGATGTTTTCATGATCTCAACAAAACCCATTGAACCTACCGATGCGGACTTCAATGCAGCCCAAAAGCGAGGGCTCGCTGTTGAACCCACGGATAAACTGGCGACGACATGGGCATCTATTAAGAACAACTTCTATGGTACATCCGTACAAAACTGAAAATGCGACACCACAAATATCCGCGTAATCCGAGATTCAAACAACCCATAACCGAAAACTGGCGACTGACAACAGTGCCGCTGATAATAATACTGGTATCAATTATGTTCACGCCGCAAGCAACTGCTGACCGGTTTGCGGATTTTAGGGTCGATCCAAACTGGGAAGGCAAAGGGAACCGGACTGCTGAAAAGCACCGCCGAACCGTTGTGCAAGACTTCGGTTACAGCCAAACGAATTATGCAGGCGGTGAGACATCCGGCGAGATCGGCGGACGCATCTCGCGTTCACTGACACCTGCGATCTACGCCACCCTTATCCCTACGAAAACGCTCAACGACCACTTCACAGCATCTGGTAAATTCGCTGTCACGGAAGCCGATGGTAGCAGTGGAATGCTGATAGGTTGGTTTAATACTGATTCCAGAGGTTGGAGAACCCCCAATTCACTGGCGTTCCGACTGGACGGCAACGGCGGAAAATACTGGGTGTTCTTTGAATATGGGACGCAAAATTATCTGACCGGAAGCGGCGCAACTTTTGAAGGGGAACGCTATCAGACAACGAAAACGCCACCAGAGCAGGCGGACGGCACAGTGCATACATGGTCACTGACCTACGACCCGAAGGGTGCCGGGGGTAATGGTGAGATAACCTTTGTGATGGATGGCAATACTTATACGACACCACTGGCACCCGGCCACAAAGCCGACGGTGCCACTTTCAATCGTTTCGGCATGATGAACATGCAGATCGCCGGGAAAGGGATGAACGTCTATCTCGATGCCCTGAGCATTGATGGAGATCCCTATGATTTCACTGATAACCCAGAGTGGGAGGAGAACGGCAACAGGACCACGTTTGATGACAACGAAATCCGACCCTACCATAATTTTGGATGGAGCGAAACGAACCATGCCGGTGGGACATCCGGCGAAATTGGCGGTCTCGTTTGGCGGGCGGATGAGAGGAAACCTGAGCAGGCTGGGTATTACGCCGATCAAATCGGGCATCTGACCCTGGAGGATACGCTTGAGGCATCGGGAAAAGTCGCAATGCTTCGGGCGAGTGCCGATAGTGCTGTTCTCATCGGTTGGTTTAATTCCGAAACCCATATCGGTGCACCACCGAGCAACTTTATCGGCATCATGGTCGAGGGACCCAGTCGTATCGGGCATTACTTCCGTCCTGTCTACGCCAACGCCGAAGGTCAGCACGAGATCATGCAGACGGGACCTGTGATTAAGCCTTCCGACGCATCACATCAATGGCGACTCACCTACGCGCCAGATGCCAACAACGGAGACGGACAGATGACTGTCACGTTCAATGATGAAACGGTTTCGCTGAATCTCAAAGCCGGTGTACGTACGGATGGTACGATCTTTGATCGGTTCGGTATGCTTTCATTTCAACGCGGTGGACATTTCGTGGATATTTACTTCGATGATATCTCCTATACTGTTCAACAAAAATGATACCTTGTTAATTGCTTTATTAGGACTTACGCATTTGCTCTTATAGTAAAACCTATAATTAATTGGGCACTCTCAAACAGTCTGAATACCTATAACAGGCATTCAGACTGGCACAAACTACCTATGTTTTGTCCAATAGTACCAACATTTCATATTGTTGGAAAAGTGCTTTGCAGGCAGTGGAGACGTGCTGTATGAAAGGATATAAAGGGCTGATGCGTATACCAACGACCTTCTGGTTTCCTTCAAAGCAGACTTTTCCTGGGAGTGCCAAGAAGTCTCTCCTCAACCGTTTCAGACCTCGGCTTTTCAGCATCTCCGTCGCCTTTCGGTGTGCGTTTTTGGTTTTCTCGGAAGCATCTTTAGGGGTCTCCACCGCCTCTATGAACCAGTCTTTCATCCAAATCATCAAGTTATGGGCGAGTTCAGCGAGTAAAAGCAAAACTTGCTGTGCGATCAATCCTGCCTTCCGGTATTTTCGTAAAGACAGTGCCTGATAATCTTGGCAGAAGGAGTTCTCCGGGGCTCCACTGCGTTGGTCATATTCACGCACAAGGTCCTCAAGAGAAGCAGTCGTGTCGG
>PYJC01000129.1:0-11058 GCA_003635255.1 Candidatus Poribacteria bacterium
CCGCAGGCTTTCCGTATCGGTTCAATCTCCAACGGCGATGCGACGACCCCATCCAACCCGGCTTTCTGTGCCAACTCTGCGAGATAGACAACCTGTTCTGACAGCGTCCGTGCTGAGGCAAAACCCAGTCGAAAACTGGTTTCTTCGATGCTCGTTAGAATAGTTACACCGAGTAGAATAGGTCTCGGAATATCCGCCTTGTAGGCGGCATCGTCCGCGCTTGCTCTCGCTGCCTTCATCATCATAAGTCCACCGGCGGCGTGCATGTTAATCATGTTTGCGCCGTGCTTTGTCATCATGCCGACATCGCGTGCCACTGTATTCGGAATGTCGTGGAATTTCAGGTCAACAAAGGTTTTATGTCCGTTTTGTTTAAACCATGGAAAAGCTTCCATGCCGAGCGCACTGAACGCCTGAAAGCCCATCTTAAACCAACGGACTGTCTCAGCAAGCGTTGCACACATCCAATCAATATCTTCACCATCGTCGGTATCCAATGCAACGATCAATCTGTCTCTCAATTTTCGCCCTCCTTACCCAGCAACAAGTTCTTTTTTCGTGTTAGGGACCTGTTTTGCTCTACAGTTTTCAATATGCGCAGCCAGTTCTGGCATCTGTGCATGGTCATATTTTTCAATAAGCAGGATAGCAAATTCCATCAATGGCGCGAAAATGTGATTTTCGTCTTCACGCACGACATCGGTTAAGTCACCAAGCAGGACTACAAGGTGTTCGTAGTCGTTTTCGGTCACAGTCGGGATATTGTCGTCTTTGTAGGCACCAACCGCGTGCATTAAAACTTCTAAGGCTGCCGCAAGGGACTGCGGATTGCTGTGCGGGTCGTGCTTCAACTCTACTCGCGATACGTCAGATATACGGTGTTCTTCAGTTACCATAATTCACTCCTAACATTTTTCAGTAATAGATTTCACTCTCTCAGGGCCTCCATCTATCATATTCCGGGTGTGTCAGCACACGAGGGATAGAAACCGTTTGCCGCTCATAGTGGATGAATGCTATAAGGCGAGCCTTGTTCCCTCCGATATTGAAAACAGTCCAACCTTCAACTCGATCCGCGTGAGGAAAACCTCACGCAATTCTGCAATCGAACGGAAATTTCTCCCGCTTATCAATCTATACCAATGGTTAAGTGCCGATCTGGTATTTGGATGCTTCTGGGCAAAATCCCTCAATAGTGTGTACGGACCTGTACGCATTGATCCTTTGTATGCCTCCGCTTACAATATTATCTAAACCGGCACTTCTAAAACTTCGTCAACGATTCGCAGCGTTTCTCGATGCGCGTCTCCAATTTGCGTCTGGCAATTATAGATATTTAGATCAACTGCATCGAGTTGTGCTTCAAACTTATCTATCATCCGACGCACTCCCGCAGGAGACGTGCCGCCGAGGCTCTGGTTATTTTGAATCGCTAACTCAGCATCCAAAATCTGTTTCAACCGTGAAATCGGTATGTCAATATTTTTTTCTTTCAAAAGTTCTTGCGTTAGTTCCCAATCAGCAAAGGTTTTTTCTTGTGCTACCAGTTCACCGACAAGCCATCCCACAATTTCGTGGCACTCCCGAAAACTGATCCGATGTTCTTTAACGAGATAGTTCGCTAACTCCGTCGCCGTCGCAAAGTTCGCATTCGCCAATTCAGCCATCCGTTCCGTTTTGAAGTCTGTCGTCTTGAGGAGTTCCGGCAGCAGACCGAGGCACGCTTTCACAATATCGAACGCTTCCCACAACGGCGGTTTATCCTCTTGGAAATCACGGTTATACCCCATCGGCAGACCTTTGAGATTCGTCAACAGGTCGAGCAACGCCCCGTAAACGCGCCCCGTGCGCCCGCGTGTAAGTTCAGCGATGTCAGGGTTCTTCTTCTGCGGCATGATGGAGCTCCCGAAACTGTAAGCATCGTCAAGCACTGCCATCCCAAATTCGTATGTCGTCCAGTAGACAATTTCTTCACTAATTCGTGAGAGGTTCGCCATCACAAGCGATAATGCGAAAAGCGTCTCTGCGATAAAATCTCTGCTGCTGATAACATCAAGGGCATGTTCGTGTGGCGCGTCGAAACCGAGCAATTTTGTTGTCAGTTCGCGATCAATTGGGAAAGTTGTGCCAGCCAAGGCGCACGCACCGAGGGGATTCATATTGGCGAGTGTGTATGCGGATTGCAGGCGTTTCTGATCCCGTAGGAACATACTCACATAAGCCGTTGCCCAGAAACCGAGACTAATGGGTTGTGCGTGCTGTGTATGTGTGTAGCCGGGCATCACAGTGTCGGCGTGTGCTTTCGCAATCTGTAGGAATGCTTCACAGAGTGCAGAGAGTCCGAGTTGGATATTGAGAATTTCATCTCGGATGTAGAGGTGTGCGTCTACAAGCACCTGATCGTTGCGGGAGCGGGCAGTGTGGAGTTTGCCGCCGAATTCGCGTCCTGCGTTCTCAATCAGGTAGGATTCGACGTTCATGTGGACATCTTCTTTATTGGGATCGAGGGTAAAATCGCCGTTCTGAAAATCTTCTTCTGCTTTTTGGAGCCAACGCAGAATCTCGCGTAGATCGGCATCGGAGATGATCTTTTGTCGGGCAAGCATAATTGCATGCGCTTGGCTGCCCCAAATATCGTATCCGATGAGGCGTGTGTCGGCTTCAATGGAGTGTGTGAAGGCTATTGTTTCTGTGGTGAGGTTTGTGCTAAAACGTCCACCCCAGAGCGTTTTTTTCGGTTTTCCCATATTCCATCAGTTTTCTGCTTTATCAAGCAATCCAAAAATCTCTGCTGCTACTGAATTTTGATCCCATTCCGTCCAGACCCCATAGTTGTCATCATAAATGAAGTTTCATGACGCGCACGATATAAATCTTGAATAACCTGTTCAATATGACGCAGCTCATCGGTGCTTAAGTTCGGCAATGCTGCGATTATTTTTTCAATTGTCCGCATTTGGTAAAAGTCTCTTGTATCGCAAACTGTATGAAGTTTGAGAAAATAATTCGGTAATGCATCAGGAGCCTCTTGTTGTAGGAGCGAGTGTTTTTGCTTGGGTATTTTTTGTCGCTCGCGATCCGTAGCTGACGTAATTATACATTGAACGTTATACAAAAATCACAATGCATCTGTTATAGATGTGCCCATGGATCAATAAGTTCAACCCCAACCCCTTCAAAATCTGTAACATTTCGGGTAGCGACAGCAGCTTCATGAGAACGAGCGATTGCGGCGATTTGACCATCAGATTGACCAATAGGTCTACCTAGTGCTTGCCGCTGGGCAAAGATTTCGGCGTAAGCGGATGCTGCAATGCTATCAAATACTAAAACGCGTCCAATGAATATGGATGTAAAAAAGTAGTTTGCTAATTCAAAGAGATTATTTTTTCGTTTTCCACCAGGTAAGAGTTCAATACCTGTCAAAATTTCTGCTTGTGTAATGGTAGTTATAGATAAACTGTTTGTATGTTGTGCATCAAACCAATCCACAACCACTTGGTCGGGATTGTCACGCATTAATTCCGATAAGACATTTGTATCAAGAACAATAACAGACAGCATATTATTTGTCAAAGCGAGGAGGTTCTCGCATTGGTTCTCGAGGAGGTATCTCAAGTTCCACCCCACCGATCTCTTTGAAAAGCTTGTGGATAAACGTTCCAAGTCCCTTCTCTGGGATCTCTTGGGCATGAGATGTAGATAATATGTTGTCTGCGTCTTTACCCTGAAGATCAGTAAGATAATCTACAACCTCTTTAAGTTCTTCAGTAGAGAGTTGTTCGATTAACATGATCGCCTGCTGTTGCAAGTCCATTTTTCGCATTATGAATCTCCTCATAGATACGCCTGCGTTACCAAGAAATCAATTGTCTACTCTTCAGGATAACCTTCGGGTTTCGGTGGTGGAGGCTCGTCGAAAGGTTGGTTGTTCGCTACTGCTTTATCTCGCCGCCTCTCCCATGCGAAATACCGACGGAATTCGGCAATCGCTTCAGCCTTCCCTTCGGCTCTGCCTTCGGCTCTCACTTTTTCTATCAGACTTGTCAATCTAATCATGATTTCACCTATTATTTCAAAAGTGCCTACAATCCCAACAATCATAGGCAGTATTGCAGCAGAAACATGCCGCATTGTGACAAACACTGTTTCCATCGTCTCTTGTGTTTTACCGCTCTCATATCGCCATACGATAATAGCATAAATAATCGTTAAGACAAATAGGGTGAAAATCTCCACGCTTATCCAATCTTGCCGCGTTGATAAGAACGGAGATCTCTGTTTCTTCACGCAAAAAACTCCTTTAACACTCCCTATTATATCCGATTTTAACCCAGAAATCAAAGCAGACAGAGGTCACATGCGACACCGCTAAATTACACAACCTGCGGTGGACGGCGTATTGACATCGGCTGGATAATCTTACGTTGGTCTGGTGTCAGACGTGCCAACAACTCGTCTGAATGCGGATAGTCGAACCGCTCACGGACATATCTCGGCGAATAACGATAGACGATTGACCGGCGATACCCTTCATTCGTCCGTTCTGCTGAGCCGTGTGTAATCGCGTCTGTGAACATGACGACATCTCCTGCCTTGAGATAAATCTCCTTCGTTCCAAACGCTGTCCCTGCCGGTTTACCAGTTATGCCGTCATAGACCAAGCCTTTCCCGTCATGCTTCAAACGCGGGTGAATCTCTGTGCATTTATGGCTCCCCGGTACGAGGACAGGTGCGCCATCCCCTGGTCCGATATCGTTAAGTGCCATGAGGACGTTAATCTGCCCTACCATCCATTCGCCTGTGTTCTCCTGCCGGAATGTCAGGTAACTCAAAGGGACATGCCCACCGCAATGGATATGAATAAACCCACCGGGACCGCGGACATTGAGAAAGTTCTCGTGAATCGAAAGCCCATTGACTTCGTGGATGTATTTCCGAACCAGACCGACCCATGCTGGATGGTCAATCAACTTCCGAAAAACTTCGCCGCCTTCAATGATATTCTGGAAATTCACGCCGTTCTCAATGTTATACGTATGCGTTTCAATATTGCCGATCCAGCGCGGAATCCGTTTATCCTCTGTGTTTTCTTCCCAAGGTTGTTCGACGTACTTCCAGTGTGCATCAATCCACGCGTTCATCTTATCCAGATCGTCTTCCGAGATCGCGTTCTCTAAGATCAGATAGCCTTGTAAATCGAACAGATAATCTTGAAATTCTTGATCCATTTTCTGTCTCCTCAGCCAATAGGTGCGGTTTTGCGGCGTACCCGAAGAAATACCCTATCAAAAACCCCAAATGCGATCTGCATTTCAAGTGCACCCAAAGAATGAAGCTGCAACTACAGGTATGCGTCCAATTCTGCTTCCGTCGGTGTCGGTGTCGAGATACCGCCTTCGGGGATTTCCAACTTGGCTGTCCATGCGATTGCGTTGAGAATGAGTTTACGGATCTGGTCATCCGCCCAATTCCGATGGAGATGCCCGCCGGTGAACCCGAATCCGCGCCCACCATCCGGACGCTCTACACACCACGCCAAATGTTGTGGTTCGCCATTTGCTACCGATGCGCGGACGTGCGGGTTGCCGCTATGGGGTCCATCAGGTCTTGTAAGGGTCGATTCAGGCGCAATCGCGCTCAATAGCGGTGTCACGCCGTCCATATTCTCACGGAACCGCATGTGATAATACCATTCGTCTTCCAGTGAGAAAGGTTCCAATCCTTGAGTGATCGGGTGTTCAGGAAACCCAGTAAACGTTGCTGTCCAATACGGATTGACTGAGAGGTGTGTCTCAAAGTACCCACCGATCCAATCCAAGAATCGGTCTCCGGGTTCACCCTTCGGCACTTCGACCGCGTAATGCAACATCGCAATGCCCATGCCTTGATTCGCCAGTTCAGAGATTTGTTCGATGTGTGGAATGCTGAGGTGTCCTGCGCCACCATCTGAATATACAATGATTGCATCTGTCCCTGCGAAAGTTGCTGGATCTTCGGGCCATCCCTGAGAGACGACGGCTTCCACACCGTCAACATTTTTATTTAATAGATCTGCGAAGAGGGCACACCCTGCGGGATGCTCATGTGAACCTCCACCATGACTTGCGCTTCCTGCTACCATAACGATTCGAGATTTTTTTGACATATTCATTCCTTTGTTTAGAATCCTCGCGAGTTTACCGTATCATGACTTTTCTACCAACCCGCTTTTCTACGCTCGCGTGAACGGAGCACTGCTAAGATTTCGTTTGCCTAAGCCTTGTCCACAGTGATTAGATGAACATTCACTTTCTCGTCACCATTCGCGACTTACACCGTAAGGCTCAAAATTTCTGTCTACACCTATTATTGGGAGCTTCTCAACAAGTGCTTGAGCGATTATCAAGCGGTCAAAGGGATCCCTATGGTGATAAGGTAAAGTTGTAAGTTTTATTAAACTGTCAACTGTGATATCTAATATTTCAATATTATTCAAACGTAGTTCCTCTGGAAACACCTGCTCAAACGGTTTGTCCAACGTGAGTTTCCCAATACTCACCTTAATTGCTACTTCCCAGAGACTGGCAATGCTAATAAAAATATCATTGCTTTGACTTTCAATCAACTCTCGTGCGCTGTCACTGAGTCGTTTATCATCAGCAAAAAGCCAAAGCAACGTATGTGTATCAAGCAGGTACCTCACGGCATATACTCCCTAAATTCCGGGAGTTCAGCGTCAAAGTCATCAGCCATCTTGATAAGTCCTTTGAGAGTACCAGCTTGACGAGCGGGCTGTAATGTCTTTAGTCCATCCCCATAAAATAGGGTGTGATACTTCACGTACGTCTTATCCAACAACTCCAAGCAGTTCTTGAATTCCTTGAACGCTGGTGCGGTTTCCACTTCGCGCTTTTCCAAATAGGCGAGTTGTTCATCAGCGAACTTCTCGCACACATTTAGTGCCAAGGCAAGTCGCGCTAGATCTTCAGCTATCATCTGTGGGCAAACATGTGCACCATCAACATTTGCGTACGGGGTAAAGTTTACCGCCTCATTTGGACCTGAACACACAGACTCAAAGTAACCACGGGACAACTCTTCAGGGTTTTTAGCAATATCATTCAGCAATCTAACAAGAGAGATATGTCCCTTATCCGGTTTCAGCTGTCGACGCAATCCCACCAACATATGTGCAATATACGAACGCTCAAGGTAGCCATAATGGAAGTCTTGGGTACGTTGATGTCCATGGATAATGATTCGGAGTTCCCAGAACCCTCTGGCATCCCGAAGTAGTAGCCGAATTTCTGGTTCAATAGCCTCCATCCATTCGCGCCACTTGCCCAGTTTCAAACTCATCTTTAAATTTCCCTGACTCATAATCAAGTCTCCTCAAAGGAAAAAGTGCTGGTGCAGTGGGAGCTGTCAAGTTTGGTTGTGAAAAATAGAAAAAAGTCTTCATCGCAATGCTAAAGTATTATACACGTTCTCGTTGTGGATGTCAATTTTTTAATGCTTGACAATCGTAGAAAGAAGCACTAAAATACTCCCAAACGCAATACGATGAAGGAGCGACGCAATGGAGAAATTTCCGATCGTTGATACACACGTTCATCTCTGGCACCCGGAACAGTTGCGCTATCCATGGCTTGCGGAAGTACCAGCCCTAAACAGAACTTATCTCCTCAAAGATTACATCGAAGCGTACGGTGAATTAGAAATCGAATCCATCGTTTTTGTCCAGTGTGACACACATCCCGATGATGGTTTGAAAGAGACGGCGTGGGTTACCGATCTCGCAACAAGGGTAGAACCCCGAATTCAAGGTATCGTCGCATGGGCACCGCTTGAGGAAGGCACGCAGGTGGCACCTTTCGTCGAAAAATTGGCAGAAAATCGGCTCGTCAAAGGTATTCGCCGACTTATTCAATCCGAAAGCGTAGACTTTTGCGTCCAACCCGACTTCATAAGCGGTGTCAAAGTGCTTTCTCGCTACGGATTAAGTTTCGACCTCTGTATCTTCCACCCGCAACTCGCCAATACGATTCGGTTAGTGGAACAGTGCCCACATGTCCAATTCATCTTGGACCATATCGGCAAACCCGACATTAAAAACCGACGCTTTGACCCGTGGAAACAGGAAATCCAGACGCTTGCGTCGTTCCCGAATGTTCATTGTAAAATATCAGGATTGGTAACGGAGGCTGACCTTGAGGCGTGGACACCTGCCGACCTACAACCATATATTGAACACGTCATCACTTGCTTCGGTTTTGATCGTGTTATATACGGCAGCGATTGGCCCGTCTCCACACAAGCCAGCGATTATCCGCGGTGGGTACAGACATTACAGGACGCTGTATCCGGCTGCTCCCCTGAAGAGTTGCGTAACCTCTTTCGCGACAATGCCATCAAATTTTATAGGCTTAATTCATAAGGAAAAAAAGAAAAAGGGAAGGCGGTATCTTCCACCCTTCCCTTCTTTCATACTTCCACTATCCGGTCATTTTGTTAACCGCCTGCCTTAACTTCCCGTCGGCGCGGATGTAGGACAAACTCCGTATACCCGTTCGGCAGTTCGCACCCTTTAAAGACCAAATCCAAAGCTGCCTGAAACGCGACACTCTGGTCATACCCTGGCGACATATCCCGATAGTTCGGGTCACCAGCGTTCTGTCCGTCAACGATCTTCGCCATCCGTTGGAACGTCTCGGTTACTTGCGCCTTCGTGACAATCCCGTGGTGGAGCCAATTGGCGATATGCTGACTCGAAATGCGTAGCGTTGCCCGATCCTCCATCAAACCGACGTTGTTAATATCCGGTATCTTCGAGCAGCCGATCCCCTGGTCCACCCATCGCACGACGTAGCCCAAGATCCCCTGCGCGTTGTTATCCAGTTCGCGCTGAATCGCATCGGCTTGCAACTCGCGTTCTCTTAACAGTGGCGGTGTTAGCAGATCTGCCAAGCTGGCGCGTTGCCTTGCGGACAACTCCTTTATCCAGTTCCCGACATCGACTCGGTGATAGTGCATGGCGTGGAGCGTTGCGGCTGTCGGCGATGGCACCCATGCTGTTGTCGCTCCTGCCAACGGATGATTTACCTTCGTCTCAACCATCTCTGCCATCTGGTCGGGTTTCGTCCACATCCCTTTGCCAATCTGTGCGGTGCCGAGTAACCCCGTTTCGATTCCCATATCGACATTCCAATCTTCATAAGCGAGCATCCACGGTTCATTGCGAATGTCCATTTTGGGGACCATCGGTCCGGCTTCCATGCTCGTATGGATTTCATCGCCGGTTCTATCCAAAAATCCGGTGTTAATAAAGACGAGTCGTTCTCTCGCCACCCGAATCGCCTCTTTGAGGTTGACGGTCGTCCGCCGTTCTTCATCCATAATCCCGATTTTAATAGTATTCGTCGGGAGTCCAAGCGCAGACTCTATCCACTCAAACAGCCGAATCGTCATATCGACTTCTTCGGGACCGTGGAACTTCGGTTTGACGATATAGATGCTACCCGTTTTGCTATTGGTGTGGAGACCTTTGCCCTGTATGTCATGCATTGCGGCGAAACTTGTTACCATGGCATCAAGGATCCCTTCAGGAATCTCGTCACCCGCTGCTGTCGTGACGGCATCCGTGTACATGTGGAGTCCAACGTTCCGAATCAGGAGCAGGCTTCTGCCGGGTAACGTCAATGGACTGCCATCGGGCGCGGTAAAGGTCTTATCCGGTTCGAGTCGGCGGGTCAGCATTTTCTCGTTTTTCTCAAACGTCGTCTCCAGCGTCCCTTTCATGATCCCGTTCCAGTTGCTATAGACACGCACCTTGTCCGCTGCATCCACTGCAGCAACGGAATCCTCGCAATCCTGGATCGTTGTGATTGCGGACTCCAAGATAACGTCGAATACACCGGCAGGATGTGCCTTACCGACGGGATGTTCTCGATCTATCTGTATCTCAATGTGAAGTCCATGGTTGCGCAGTAGAATAGCACTGAGTTCGCCGTTGTCTTGCGTAAAACCGACGAATTTAGTCGGATCTGCTAAACCGACCTCGCTGTTATCACTGAGCGTTGCGCGTAACTGTTGCTCATCGTGAACGGTTTTGAGGGAAAATTGCGTAACGTCAGAATAACTCCCAGATTCAAGTCCCGTCATTTCATCTAAAAACTGCTCTGTGTACGCGATGACTTTCGCCCCTCGGATCGGATTATAGGTAGCACTCCGTGTAGCCCCATCCGATTCATCAATCACATCGGTGCCGTAGAGTGCATCGTAGAGGCTTCCCCAGCGGGCGTTCGCGGCATTGAGGGCATAGCGGGCGTTGTCGGTCGGAACAACCAATTGTGGACCTGAGATGAGTGAAATCTCTATGTCAACATCCTCGGTAATCACGGTAAAATCTCGCCCTTCAGGGAGCAAGTAGCCTATGTCCGTAAGAAATGCCTTATACGCTTCACCGTCCAACGGTTCATCTTTATTACGCGCCAGATGCCATGCGTCGATCTGTTGCTGAAGCACATCCCGTTTTTCCAAAAGCCTCTCGTTTTCGGGTGCAAATGCAGCGACAATATCGCCAAGGGCTTTCCAGAAGGTATCTGATTCTATCCCCGTGCCGGGAGCGATTTCATCTCGGACCAATGCGTACAAATCTCCATCTATTCTGAGGTTACCGATTTCAATTCGGTTTCCCATGCTATCTTCTCCATTCCGAGGTACTGTTAAGGTGTTGGTCTCGGTTAGCCGATGCTTCGTTGCACCGACAACCCATTTTGTATTTAGTGTGATTTAATCATAGCAACAGATATATAGTCTGTCAATTGTTTTTTTTTCTGATAATCGAACACACGTTAAGTTTAACACTCCCCCGTCAAATCCCCATGCTTTAGTGTTTTTGCTTGGGTGTTTCTTCTCGCGGGATGTAGACGGCGAAGGGCGTGATATAAAAATAACTTTGACAATTCACTGAAAATGTTGTATAATGATAGTATCAGGTTGGCGGACATACAGAGCGTGACTGCAAAGTTGCGTGTCCGCTTCCCACTCTGTAGGAGATAAACACCTGATACCTGA
>PYJC01000129.1:11078-19309 GCA_003635255.1 Candidatus Poribacteria bacterium
ACGCAGCAGTCTTAGTTGGAAAAGGAAATGAAAGTTGAACAACTCTACGGTCCTAAAGTAAAATCCTTTCAGATCCTTGAACTGGAGTACCTTTTACAAGAGGATTCACCGGAGCTCTTCTTTTCGTTCGGCTTAAAAAAAGATGGGCAGGTAATTGTTACGCAAGCACCAGCAAGACTTGACATTATGGGGGGCGTCGCTGATTATTGCGGTGCTAATGTCTTTGAAATGACACTTGACCGAACCGCAATCGCCGCGTGCCAAGCCAGAGAAGACAGAAACCTTTGTGCGATCACGCTCCGAGCTGGGAGTCAATTCAAGCCCAACTTTCATTTCTCGCTTGATAGTTTCTATACCGACGGTACCCTCAAAACCTATCCACAGATTCAAGAACATTTCAACCAAGAACCGAACACAGCGTGGGCAGGCTACATACTCGGTGCGTTTTACGTGCTCCTTAAGGAAAGAAAAACTGATCAATTTCCCCACGGTGCCACGATAGTTATCAAGAGCGATATTCCAATAGGCGGAGGGGTCGCCTCATCTGCCGCTGTTGAAGTCGCTACGTTGATGGCACTTAATCAACTTTATAATTTAGAATTGGACGCAATGGAAATCGCGCGCCTCGCACAAATCGTTGAAAATCGGATCGCGGGGGCACCTTGTGGCATCATGGATCAAGTGACTGTCGTTGCAGGCACCTCAACGAAAATTCTCTCGATTCTTTGTCAACCCGACAAAATCCTTGAATTTGTTTCATGTCCTTCAAACGTCAATTTTGTCGGTATCCATACAAAAGTCCGAAGAAGTACAACAAGCACCGCTTACGTTGACACACGCATCGGGGCTTTTATGGGGCTGACCATCCTTAAGGCGAGCTTTGCATCGGAAGCCGATGCTTCTGAAGAAAGCAACCCGAATCAAAAACTCTCGGCGGCATTAACGGATAACTATCTGTGTAACATTTCCTTGCAGGAATTTCGTGAGCATTGTGAACCCATATTGCCCGAACAGATACACGGTAAAGAATTCCTTGAAAAGTACGGCGAGACTGTTGATACCGCTACACAGATCGATCCAGAAAAATTATACCCTGTAAAGCGTCGAGTGGAACACATGATTTACGAAAACGCACGGACCCAGCAATTTATTACCGCCATAAAGCATGCTGATCAGGATCCAGTACACATTCAAGACTACCTCAGGGAAGCAGGTAACCTCATGTATGAATCTAATTCGAGTTACCGGGATTTCGCAGGACTCGGTTCGCCCGAAGTTGATGGACTTGTCAACATCGCTCAGAAAATCGGGGAGCAAGGCGGTATCTACGGTGCGAAAATTACAGGCGGTGGCGGCGGTGGTACGGTTGCCCTGCTCTGTCACGGCAGTGTCGAAAATTCGCTGACACAAGTTCTTGCCGCCTATAAACTCGCTTGGGGAATTGACGGTGAACTCATTAGAGGTAACGCAGCGGGTGCCTTTGAATTCGGGCACATCTTATGGGAATTGAAGGAGAGCGAACCGCCCACACATTTCTAACAAATGGCTATCGGTACTCCGGGCGGTGGCTACGCAACCTTTCGGTACGACTCTGGTGCATAAATGGACTCTTTCTATAAGGAACATATTCGATGACCAGAAATCCGCCGATTATTGACTGCCGATAGCCGACTGCCGTAAAGAAAGTGAAGTCAACTGTGCAAAATTTTGATGGACAAGATCAACATCGCGGTGGCGGTGTCACATGGCGTGCCATACTCATCGCAATCATCCTAATTCCCCTTAATGTCTTTTGGGTGATTGAAGTTGAGTGTGTTTGGCACTCCGGGCATCCAACGACAATTTCGCTCTTCTGGAATGTTGTCCTCAATATTTTCTTCCTAATCTTGATAAATCTTTTCCTGAAGAGGACTGCCCCGAGAGCAGCATTGACGCAAGGCGAGATGATCACTATTTATGCCATGCTCTCTATCGCATCAGGATTGGCAGGACACGACACCTTAGCCTTAACAATTCCAGCACTTCCCCACGCTTTCTGGTTCGCGACGCTTGAAAACGATTGGGCGGACATGTTCCACAGCTATATCCCACAACATCTCGTTGTCGCGGATAGAGAGCTTATCCGTGGATTTTACGAAGGCAATACCCCCTTTTACAACGCAAAAATTGGGGGCGCATGGATAATGCCAACCTTGTGGTGGACATCGTTTATTCTTGCCCTCGGCACTATCATGATTTGTGTAAATGTGCTTATTCGGAAACAGTGGACAGAACATGAGAAATTAGCATATCCGATCATCCAACTTCCGATGGCGATTACGGAGGGAGGCGGTGCTGCAAAACTTTTCCAGAATCGCGTCCTATGGTATGGGTTCACCGCAGCTGCGCTATTGAATGTTTGGCACGGCTTGGCGCACTTTTTTCCCGTGCTTCCAGATTTCAGCGTCCGACATAACGCCCGTAATTGGGGGACGTTTTTCACTGAAAAACCGTGGAACGCTGTCGGGGGTATCCCTGTACCGCTCTACCCGTTTGTAATCGGCTTAGGGTTCCTTTTACCGCTAGATCTCTCATTTTCTATGTGGTTTTTCTATCTGTTTGAGAAGATTCAGCGTGTCGTCGGTAGTGCCCTTGCCATTCCAGCACCCTTCCCGTATGGCAGTGAACAGTCAATTGGTGGATGGATGGCGATCTTTGTGATTGCTATCCTTGTAACACGTAAGCACATTACAAACGTTGTACGCACAATCTTGGGTAGACCGGGTGGTATTGATGATTCACAGGAGCCTATCCGCTATCGAACAGCACTGCTTCTCATTGTTCTCTCAAGTCTTTTTATCATCTGGTTTTGTCTGAAGGCAGGAATGACCCTTCCAATTATTCTCCCCTTCTTTGCCTTCTTTTCTGCCATTTCGATTGCCATTACACGCGTCCGCGCGGAACTCGGGCCTCCCGCGCATGAAATGGCAGGCATGTGTAACGCACAACAGTTCCTAATTAATATCTTGGGAACACGCCGCATCGGACCAAATAACCTAACAGTTTTCCCTTACTTTTGGTTCTTCAGTGGACGTGGTTACCGAGAACACATCATGCCGCATCAACTTGAAGCCTTCAAGATGGCAGAACGGGCGAATATGAACACCAAACGCTTGGTACTTGCGATGGTTATTGCTGTTATTTTGGGATCCCTCGCTTCGTTTTGGGCAACGCTCAGTGAACTCTATCGTCTCGGGGGTGCCATTACAGGCGCAGGCGGCGGCATTGGCCCCTCAGTCGGGCATATCGGCCAATTCGGCTGGCTCGCCGGGCTGTTTGCTTTCCCGCGCGACCCTGACATCACCGCAATGTCTTTCATGGCAGGAGGGATGGGATTCACCTTTTTCCTTATGGTTATGCGAATGCGTTTTATCTGGTGGCCCCTTCATCCAGCGGGTTATCCTATCTCCATGACCGGGGGTGTCGGCTATTTTTGGAGCTGTCTGGTCATCAGTAGTTTCCTCAAGTGGCTGGCACTCCGATTCGGAGGACCGAGCACTTATCGAACAATGGTTTTCTTCTTCTTCGGTGTTATCCTCGGAGAATACTGCGTAGGGGCATTCTGGAGCGTTTTAAGCGTCATTATCCGTGAACCTATCTACGACTTCGCACCGGGTTAGGTATCCCTCCAGCATGTCTTTTCTCTAACTTTGAGCATGAGGTTTAAAATTTTCTCACTACATCAGTTCGGTAATGAAAACTTAAATGTGCTCCGTAGATTGAATTGAGCGACACTCCACGGAAAATCTGGCACGGAAAAATAATTTTGAATATTTGTAGTTGACACCTACACAAAACGATTAAAATTCAACGCCGTATGGTCCTATTTAAACTGCCAAGAAATTTAAAAATATGATGAAAAATCGACTATTTTATCTTTCTATTCTAATAGTAATCCTCATGCTACCCTTAACCGTCAATGCAGCAGACGAAGGTGCACACGCTGCCGAATTTCTCAGTCATGGTGTCGGTGCACGCGCGCTCGGAATGGGCAGTGCATTCGTCGCTATTGCCGACGATGCAACCGCTACTTATTGGAATCCCGCGGGTCTTACCAAGGTCAAAAAACATAGTTTCTCAGCGATGTATTCTGATACCTTTAGCACCGGAGACGGCAATTGGCTGAGCAGGGGCTTGGTTACCTATAACTTCGTCAACTATGTCTATCAGATCAAAGGTATTGGCAGCCTCGGGTTGAGTTGGATCCGACTCGGTGTTGACGACATACCGCGCACCACCTTTATTGATACGAATGGGAACCAAATACACGATTTTCAAGATAAAAACGGCAATGGTATCAAGGAGGATGGCGAACCCTATATTGAAAAACCCATAATCGCTGATTACTTTAGCAATACCGATAATGCCTTGCTCATCTCTTATGCACGCCAGGTCCACCCTATCGCGGCTGTTGGCGGCAACCTCAAACTCCTCAACCAATCCATCCTTGGAAACAGCGGAAACGGTTTCGGTATTGACATCGGTTTAATTGTGGAACCTTACAAAGGCTTACGCCTCGGGGTGATGTTATTAGATGCAACAGGCACACAAATCCGATGGGACACGCCTGACAAGCCGACATTCACACGCACGCGGCGACTCCGATTCGGTACGGCTTACCATTTCACTCTCCCGCGCCTCGGTAAAGGGGCTATCGGTGCTGACTTTGAAACCAATCAAGCAGATCTTGAAATAGATGGTGGCGGGGGCGGCATTGTCCCACGCATAGGCGCAGAGTATTGGCTCTTCAACATCGTCGCGCTTCGCGGCGGTTGGAATGGACATGGGCTGTCCGCGGGTGCTGGACTCCGTGTGAAGGTCAACGCAATGTCGTTTTTCATCAACTACGCTTTCAACACGCACACCCTCGGCGGTTCACAACGCATCTCTGTTTCTGGTGAATTTTAACCATATCCAGTAGGCGAGGTTAGATGAAGTCCAAATATTTAAATCGATAAGCCCAAGGTCCGGTACGTGTTTTTGCTTGTGATCTTTGCAATGTAGTACTGAGGAACGGATTTAGTCTATCCCCAGACTAAATCCGGTATTTCTGCGGATTTCCCCAAGTTGAGCGGTGAATCCTCAAGAACCTCTGAGTTTATCAGGAAAATCCCAACTTTTCAACCAACATTCATGAAAATAGACATAGCGAAACCCAACACGCAAACGTTACACGTGTGAAAATATATTGGGTTGCTAACCTAAATGCCTGTGTCGAACTCACGATACTATATTTATTATAGTGAAGCCCATAAATAAATGAACATCTTTGTAGCATAAACTTTTAGTTTGTGCCAGTCTGAATGCCTGTTATAGGGATTCAGACTGTTTGAAAGTGCCCAATTAACTATAGGTTTTACTATAAGATACACTCCACAAATTTTGTTTGATTTTATAAATGGCAAATAATGTATAATTAATCATATTAGCGTATGAATAAAAATTTATTGTATTAAAATAAATAATAGTTTAAAATGGTTTTTTAGCATTAGATGCTGTATGTTTTTAAGTAGGATGTAGTTTCTTCCTGTTATTCGAGGACGTTCTTGTCCTAAAAAGACAATATAAGACGGGGAAGCTATCAAATTTAAACTGAAAATAACATGTAAAAAATAAATTGCACCATTCACTTTTGGTATAAGGAGCAGAAAATAGAACACAGATTTCAAAGTGTTATAATATCTGTCGTTGCTATCAGTCTTTGGGCTATTGGCACATTTGCGTATGGAGATCCGTCGCTTATCCTTTCCCTTTCCTTTGATGAAGTAGCAGATGACGGCACAGTGATGGACTCTTCGCAATATGGAAATCATGGCACAATAGCTGGTTCACCTACGTTGATTGATGGGAGATTCGGTAAAGCATTAGAATTTAATGGCGAAGACACTTGGGTTGAAATCCCACACCATGACAGTCTTACCGTAAGGCAGGGCATCACTGTGATGGCGTGGATTTATACGTCGAGATATAACGGTCCGGATGGTGTAGACTGGCAGGGTATTATTGCGAAGGGCAACGTCCCAAGGTCTTATAGTCTCTACACCGAGGCTGGTGGCGGCATACTGTTGAGTCCTGGTAGCTCACAAGTTGAAGAAACCAGCGACGGACAATTTGAACGCAACGAGTGGCAACATGTGGTTGCACAGATAGGTGATGGCGTAAAGCGGTATTGGATAAATGGTAAAAGTGCTGGCAGCGTTCCGTTTGATAGACTGCTCCCCGGTAAAATCGATCAAGCACCAGTCCTCATAGGAAGCACACATGATACGGAACCTCCTGAAAATCCTGACCGTCATTTCTTGGGGCTGATTGACGAAGTTCGCGTCTGGAACCGTGTCCTCAGTGAACCTGAAATCATTTCACAAATGGAATCGGGGACTACCGACGCAATTGTAAGTATCTCACCCGCCTCAGTAAAATCTCCTGCTGTCGGAGAGCAACTCATGCTGTCCCTCAACGTCACAGGCGGTGAAAACGTGGCAGGGTACCAGATGACCGTGAAGTTTGATCCAACCGCACTGAAGTATATTTCAAGTGAGAATGCGGACTATCTACCCGAAGGTGCTTTAGCCGTGCCTGGGATTGCTAAAGATGACACTGTTACCTTGGCGGCAACCTCTCTCACCGATGAAAGTGAGGGCGATGGCACACTTGCCACGCTGACGTTTGAGGTGGTTTCTGTCAAACCTTCCATGGTGCACTTGTTGGATACGCTGTTGACCAGTGAGTTAAGTATAAACGCGCGCCCGCGTGTTGAAGGTGCGGAGATAACAAGATTAGATGGGGATGTCAATGGCGATGGAGTCGTCAACGTTCAAGATTTGGTGGCGGTTACTGCAAGTTTCGGACAGTTTGGGGAGAATATTGCTGCCGATGTCACGGGTGATGGTATTGTCAATATTGCAGATCTCGTATTCGTTGCAGGGAACTTAGGCGAAAGTACCGGTGCACCATCCGTGTGGCATGGTGAATTAGAGGCACCGCTTACAAAAGCGAACTTACAACAGTGGCTGCGCGAGGCACGGCAGATTAACTTGACAGATCCCACTTTCCAGCGCGGTATCTTTGCGTTGGAACAACTTCTTGCTGCAGTGACACCAAAAGAGACTGTACTATTGCCCAACTACCCAAATCCGTTTAATCCAGAGACATGGATCCCGTATCGGTTAGCGGAACCTACAGCAGTCAGCATTTCTATCTATTCCATTGATGGGCATCTGGTTCGGACGCTCACATTAGGGTATCAACCTATGGGTATCTATGAATCTCGCAGCCGTGCGGCGTATTGGGATGGTAAAAACGCGCTCGGTGAATCTGTCGCAAGCGGTCTCTATTTCTATACGCTTACGACGGGTGATTTCACAGCGACACGGAAAATGCTAATACTAAAATAATTTTTCCCTTCCATTTACGGATGATCTTGTGGATATCCGTTTCTTGATTTTTTATCCGGGCGGGTCATGTACCTGCCCAATTTTCGCGATCCCATTTGACAAAAAAGAAAATCAAATCCTCTATAAATCATATCAAATCAATTGGATATACTGAAAAAAATCTTGGTACAATTCCTCGGTATGATTACTCCCCTACCACCTTATGACAACTGGATTTCCTTCTTTTAAATAATTGACGAAAAAGAGGATTTATGATAATCTGTACTACGATCTATTTCATAACCGTAGCTGGACTTACACAAATTGAGCAAATATCGGACACTTGGACGCAAAAAAGCGGTATTTTTCATGTTTTTAACCCCCTAAATCCCCTTATCAGGGGTTGGGGACTTTAAGAAGCAGCGCGTAAGTCCTATATAGAATAGATTTAACACTCCCCCGTCAAATCCGCATGCTTTAGTGTTTTTGCTTGGGTGTTTCTTCTCGCGGGATGTAGACGGCGAAGGGCGTGAGATAAAAATAACTTTGACAATTCACTGAAAATGTTGTATAATGATAGTATCAGGTTAGCGGACATACAGAGCGTGACTGCAAAGTTGCGTGTCCGCTTCCCACTCTGTAGGAGATAAACACCTGATACCTGATAATACCATGAGAAAAGCACACAAGTTCAAACTTCAAAATCAATCTAACACTATCAAGATTGGCAATATGCTTGATGATATGTGGGACATCCATATCCATATTATGCTGCTTTCTCGTAGATATTACCGCATGTTCGGTAAAAACCTCTCTGCG
>PYJC01000129.1:19329-34600 GCA_003635255.1 Candidatus Poribacteria bacterium
ACTCGAAAAGCGAACAAAACCGCATTGGAAAGACCTTCCGAGTCAAGTGGTGCAAGACGTTGTGTTGCGTTATGGCAAAGCACAGGACGCTTTTTTTGAGAATATCAAAGACCGCAAAGCAGGGTTGACGACGCGTAAAGTCGGTAGACCAAAAATCAAACCGCGTCATAAATATAGTTCTATGACGTTTACACAAGCAGGATATGAACTCAAAGATAATCGTATCAAAATCAACTGTATAGACACATGGTTTTCCTTTCACAAACACCGCGAGATCAAAGGGACAATCAAGACGATCACCATCAAACGCGATAAGTGCGGCGACTATTGGATCTGCTTTTCGTGCGAGAATGTTGAGGATTCCGAACCCAAACCCAAGACGGGTAAGAGCGCAGGGTTTGATTATGGAAACAAAACATTCCTGACAAGCGACGAGGGACACAAGATAGAATCCCCTGAGTTTTTCAAAGAATCACTCAACACGTTGCGTTCTCTCAGTAAATCCCTGAGTCGTAAAGTCAAAGGTTCTAATAATTGGTATCGTGCCTGTCGTGCTTTAGCAAGACAACACAGAAAAGTTGCCCGCCAAAGAGCAGATTGGCAGTGGAAACTCGCTACCGAACTTTGCACAGAGTTTGATGCACTCTACTTTGAAACGCTGAACCTTGACGGCATGAAACGCCTGTGGGGGCGCAAAGTCTCTGACCATGCCTTCTACGAGTTTCTGCAGATATTGGAGCAGAAGTGTGAAAAACATGGTAAAAGACTTGAGAAAATCAGTCAATGGACGGCAACGACAAAACCTTGCAGTGATTGTGGATACCATAATCAAGAACTCTCTCTTTCAGATAGGCAGTGGACATGTCCCGAATGTGGTTCTCACCACGATAGAGACGTAAACGCTGCTATGAATATCAAACGGGCTGGCTTGGCCGCCTAAAGTGGAGCAGACGTAAGACGACTTTTCTCTTTGAGAAAACCGCTGACTGCGAGGAAACACAGGTTTCCTCTACCTTCAGGTAGTGGGTACCTATGACTAAGAGGTCTAAAAATATGCCTCTCCAGTGAACTGTTGAATATATCGAAATTAAACTTGGATAGACCGACAGGGATACATAGAGAATTACTGCATAAAATTCATGAGATACGTCTGATATTTCGGTTGTCTAAAGTTGACAACCCATTAATAAAAGGAAATTTTATGAGAATCACATTCTTTTCCATATTAACCGTCTTCTGTTGTTTGACGGCACTACTTTTTTCATACAATAGTTTTGCACAAGATTCACCACAATGGCATCTACCCGAAGGTGCTACAACACGCCTTGGCAAAGGCTGGCTATATGAAATTCAGTATTCACCTGATGGCACGCGGTTCGCTGCTGCAGGTGCTCTCGGAGTTTGGATTTATGATACTGCCACCGATGAAGAGATCTCCCTTTTTACCACTGATGGATATGGTGTTCCAGCACTAACATATTCCCCTGATGGGAGCATACTCGCCGGTGGCAGCGCAAATGGCATTATCTATTTGTGGGATCCTGAAACCGGTGAAGTTCGGAACACCCTCGCCGAACACAGAAGGAGCATCCGCAGCCTCGTTTTCAGTCCTGATGGATCTGTCCTCGCAAGTGGCAGTAGAGATAATACCGTTCGCCTGTGGAACCCCAAAACCGGTGAACTCCTGAATACGCTTCGGGGCCATACAGAGGGTATCAGTAGCGTTGCTTTCAGTGGTGATGGTGGCACAATCATCAGCGGAAGTCGAGACGACACTATCAAAATATGGGACGTTGAATCAGGCGAACCGTTGCAAACGCTCGAAGAACATCGAGATAATGTCGCCAGTGTTGTACTCAGTCCTGATGGTGCTACCCTCGCCAGCGGCGACTTGAATGCCGTTATCTATTTATGGGATACCGCCACATGGACGGTTAAGCAGACGCTCGCTCGACATACATCCCATATCTACGATATGAAGTATAGTCCTGACGGCAGCCTGCTCGCGAGTGCCGGTGAAGACGATACCGTCCGAGTGTGGGACGCTAACACAGGCGATCTCCTACACACAATCACTGCACACACCGCTGATGTCTATGGTATTGCTTTCACACCTGATGGAAATACCCTCGCTACTGGGGCATGGGATGCATCTATTCGTTTCTGGGAACCTGTCACGGGCAGACATTTGAAAACCATCACGGGACACACGGATGCTGTTCTGAGTGTTACATTTAATGCTGATGGCAGTATCCTTGCCACTCGGAGTTGGGACAAAACCATTCGTCTCTGGGACGCTGACACAGGCAAACTTCGGCATACCCTCATTGGACACCAAGATGATGTCGACGTTGTTGTCTTCGCGCCCGATGGCAGAACGCTCGCAAGTGGGAGCCAAGACAATACCGTCCGTTTATGGGATGCTATTACAGGTGAACACATAAAGACACTCAGAGGACATTATTCCTACCTGATAAGTCTTGCGTTCAGTCCGGATGGCAGCATCTTGGCGAGCGGTAGTGAGGACGACAGCATCCGTTTATGGGATGTTGAATCAGGTCAGTACACCGGAGGGTTGTGGGAACATGAAGCTGGTGTTGAAACACTCGCGTTTAATCTTGATGGGACCATGCTCGCAAGTGGGAGTCGGGACGATAGGATTATCTTGTGGGATCTCGAAACGCGCGATGTCATACATACTATCAGCGAACACGAAGATGATGTCTGGACAGTTGCTTTCAGTCCGAATGGTAAGACGCTTGCCAGTGGTGGGGGTGATACGGTTTCCCTATGGGATGTCGCTACTGCCGAACTTCTACAGACATTCCGCAGACCGATTGACCCAGAATCAGTAGCAGGCACGCCAGAAGAACTGACAGGCGACGCACCTACTGATCTGCCTGCAAATGCGACCAGTATCGTTTTCAGCCCTGATGGCAGCGTGCTTGTCAGTGGAAGTTACGACAGAACTATCCGCTTGTGGAATATTGCCACGGGCGAACAACTTGGAACACTTGACGGACATACATATTCCATCACAAGTGTCGCAGTCAGCCCTGATGGCAGTACAATCGCAAGTGGAAGTTTCGATGGAACAGTCCTCTTATGGGCATTTCCTGACGTAATGGTTGCCACCCAAGTCGTAGGCGACCTGAATGGTGATGGGATGGTGAATATCCAAGATATAGTACTGATTGCAGCGAGTTTCGGTGAAACTGGTGAGAATGGTGCTGACCTGAACAATGACGGCGAGGTCAACATTCAGGATCTGGTCATGGCTGCGAATGCCCTCGGAAACGCCGCTGGTGCCCCTTCAGCGCACGCGTTATCAGCGGTGCAGGTGGAGCAGTGGTTAAGCCTTGCTAAGCGAGAAGGGGGCCAAAGTATCCAAACTTCAGCATCGGATCTGGTTTCATATCAACGCGGCATTCAGGTGCTTGAGCAGATTTTGGAATCGCTGACACCACAAACGACAGCCCTCCTCGCCAACTATCCGAATCCATTCAATCCTGAAACATGGATACCCTATCAGTTAGCGGCTCCCGCAGAGGTAACTTTGACCATCTATGCAGCGAACGGAACAGTCGTCCGAACTTTAACACTCGGACATCAACCCGCGGGGATGTATCAAAACCGTTCCCGTGCAGCGTATTGGGACGGTAGAAACGATCTCGGTGAATCTGTTGCAAGTGGAATTTATTTCTACACATTGTCCACGGAGTCCACACGCGACTCCGTTACCGCAGGCGATTTCACTGCAACACGCAAGATGCTGATTCGGAAGTAACTTGTTTTAAGCATTAAATTTTTCAGGGAAAGGCTGCTAAGCCTTTCCCTCTTTTTGTGCCCAGAAGTGCATCCATTCATGTGTAACAACGAAAATGTGATAGCACCCACTACCTAAAGGCAGGGGCTTCGGCTTCGTAGCAGTTAGCGTTCTTCCCGAAGGTTGAGCGTCTTACGTCTGCTCCACCAGTAGGCGATTCCCCTTGGGTGAAAAAATCCCTTGGGCATATCAGGTTAACTCGTTCCTGGCTATCCCCGCCTACCTCTCTCCAAAATGGAGAGAAAAGTTGAGAAAGGAGACCGCAATACAACGTGCAGACTTTCACCTCTGCCACGATTCACACTCTTGTGCAATTACGCGTCAGCGGTCTCCATATACTTCTTAGGTGGTATTGACACCAACACTTTTTGACCCCCTCTTACAGGAGCGGACACCTCCTGCACAAGCGTGCAGGGTAAGAGCGGTGTCCAAGTGTCAGTAATATTATACCACATTTTTGGACAAATGTCAAATCCTTTTTGGCTATAAAACCTAACGCCCGCCTACATCTCGCAAGCTAAAGCATGGGGTCTTGGCGGGAAGATTGATAAGTTTTGCGAGAGTGATTTATTTACGCTCAATCACTTTTAACTATTTCAACCTAAACATCACACAATGGAGGTACTAATGAATTTGAGCTGCTTGTTCACTTCTGCAATATATGCAGTAACGGAAAATGAAACGCATGCACCCAAAATCCGTGTAGATTTTGCAGATGAATCACTATTAACCGAGCAGGAATCCCAAAACTTAAAAACCTGCGCGCAAAATTTGATAGCAATCGCTAAAGCACTACAAACCTACGAAAAGGAACATGCCAATTTCCCAGAATGGCTTTCTGAAATTCATCCAAAGCATTTGACAAACCCCGATGCCTTAATCTGTCCAGCAGATGAAGATCAAGGTGTACCAATTTTGTCCTATAACACCGATCCAAACCTACCCGTAAGCTACAATTACGATTGTGATCCAGAATATTATCAACAGTGGTTAAAACACGAACGACACATATACAATGGTGCCAATCCAATTGTCCGATGTCCGCATCATGCCAACCTTGATGTAGATTCTACCTTAATTTCAACACTTTATTTAAATCTGAGTTTTTCCAGTAATGTTTATCTATCAGATGCTTTTTGGCACAAGCATCCGATAAACATGTATGGCAGCCTTCAAGCAGCTATAGTAGGATATGAAAGAGCACTTCAACTTGTGCCTGACGATCCAAATTTCTTTAGGCTTTATCCTGAACTTTTACGCCTCTATATGGAAGCAAAACAAGAGAAAGACGTTGAAAACATCATCAAAAGTTTCAAGTCTGTTATGAAACCACATGGTGAGGATATCATGCGGTTTCGGGACTATTGGACGCTTGTTGAAATGCTTAAGATCGTCGGTAAGCATGAAGAGGCACTTCAACTTCTACAACACCTTGAAAAGACTGAAAAGGAGAACCCATTTATCCGAAGTATCTTCAGAGAAATCGCCATGATCCATGAAGAAAAAGGGAACGCTGAACTATCAAAAGCATATTTTCTCAAAGCAGATTCAAAGTTAGAGATGATTGGGAAACCTGCGCCTGACTTCTCATCGACAGATATTAATGGTAACCCGATTTCACTCAAGGATTATCGAAGAAAGGTAGTACTGCTTGACTTTTGGGCAACTTGGTGTGGACCTTGTATTGGGGAAATGCCGAACGTGAAAAAGATATATGATACCTATAAAGATATGGGATTTGTTGTGATAGGGATAAGTCTTGACAATAATGCGTCTGAAGTACGTGATTTTCTCAAAGAATGTGAACTACCGTGGCGACAGATTTTCGATGGACAAGATGGCCCTCTTAAAAAACTGTTCCAAATTCGTGGTATACCATCCTTGTGGCTTATTGATAGGCAGTGCAAAGTAATATCATATAAAGCCAGAGGCACGGAGTTAAGAAAACTGGTTGATAGAGCCGTGAAAGCGAAAGTATAGTGAAATGGAGATTACTCTTCCTAAAGCGATGTCTGTTCAAAAACCGTATCCGCACCTACCGCAATCCGTACCGGTACTAAATACGGACGGATGCCTTCTATATCCACATGCACACCGAGTCCCGGAAGTGCTCTCACCCGAACCATTCCGTCAGGATCAACTTGAAACGGATTCTTAACGAGCCGCTGCGATAACTCCGAGCCCGCTGCCGGATATTCCAATAAATCGAAATCGGGGTTCGTTGCAAAGACCTGAAGCGAAGATGCAAGGCTCAGGTGGCTCTTAAATGTATGGTTGACGTACTGAATACCGTGTTGCTCCGCGAGTTGACGCACCTGAAAGGAAGGCATAATCCCACCGATACGTCCTGCGTCAATCTGCACAAACTGTATGCCGCCATTTACGATAAGGTCCTCCGCCATGCGATAGATACTTGAACCTTCGCCTGCTGCAATAGGCACAGATGGATGCCTCTCGGTGAGTGCGCGGTATGCATCAATCGCATCAGGCGCAAGCGGTTCTTCTAACCAAGTCGGTGAAAATTCGGCAAACGCCTCGGCGCGATTATAGGCGGTTTCGTAATCAGTCCCCCAAACAACACCGGCATCAATCATAATCTGTGCATCTGCTCCCATGCCTTCGCGCGCTGCCCGCACGAGTGCAATGTCGTTTGCTTCACCGAATTTGCCCATCGGTCCCCAACCGAACTTCGCAGCACGATATCCCCGTTCGCGTAAACTTGATGCGATATGGTAGGTCGCTTCCGGTGTATCACCAAAAAGGACAGAAGCGTATGGCAGCTTAGGATGCGCCGTATCGCAAGTCCCTGACACCTCGGCAAGAATGTGGTAGACAGGTTTATCTAACTTCTTCCCTATAACATCCCACAGTGCAATTTCTGCACCGCTATAGGCGTGTTGTATCTGTTGAATGTCCAATCCGTTTCGCAGCACCCTTTCGCTAAGTCGAAGCACATCGTTGGGGCTGTCAAGCGTCTCGTCGATTAGAGAAGTACGAATATTAATAATATTGCCGTGAGACATCGGACAGCAATAAACTGCCATGCTGACCAACGGCGAGGCATCGCATTCACCCCAGCCTTCCAGTCCGGTATCCGTGCGAACTCGGACCAGAAGCGTATCTTGCGTTCCGTCTGCTGCGGTTGTGATATTGGGCATCCGTAGATAGAACGGATCAACTGCTGTAATTTTCATCGTCTTCAGGTGTCGTGTCTTCCGATGGCGCGCTGTCTTCTCTCGAAATAAGTGGAGAGATTGCGGTATCAATCTGTTTCACGCGTTGCGTCGACAAAGAGCGCGCCACTGAAAGAACAAACCACCCAAACAACCCGACACCGGCACCGACACATATCGCCGTTGCAGCACCTCTTGGTGTGGCAATACGGTCCAACGTCTCTTGGCTGAGTTCGCATGACAGGTTCTTGATATGTCTGACAGCAACTGTCCGATTCTCTCCATCCTGAACATACTCGATAGTTGGTGCGTCGTCACCGTCTATTTTTATATCAGCGTTCCCTGATGGCGTGTTAATCTCGAGTACATTTTCCCCTGGGTCGCCTATCCAACGCGCTTTTAAACCCGTTATACCCTCTTCACCACGAATCGGTTCCACACGTGTTCGGTAGAGAACACTTCCCAAAAGGGTAATGGCGATGTCTTTAGATTTCGCTAAAGCGTTTCCTAACTTTCCTGAATTCACGTTCTTCTCCAATCGTTTCGATATCCGCGGCAGGCACAAGGCATACGCGAATATCTGTTAAAGTTAATGCCCTAATTTCCCGTTTAAACAAGTTCCTTCATGTATTATAGCGGAAATCCACCCGAATGTCAAGATTCTCACAATTAGGACTCAGGGCTATTCCTCATAAAAACTCTTGACGAATCTCACATTTTGTGCAAAAATATATACACGCTTGTGACTGGAAACGGGTATCTATGAAACGCGCTGAAAACATGGGCGTGTTTTATAAAGTCATATCCAGCACTAAATTAAGTCCATTTTGTACATCTAACATCAGTGCAAAGAGGAGTTTCACATGCAGACCGATTCGCAAACACCTTACGAACGACAGATTCCACTTTTCCCATTACAAGCAGTCTTGTTCCCCGGTGGATTTCTACCACTTTACATTTTTGAACCGCGTTACCGCACTATGATTAAATTCTGCTTGGATCATGAGTCTGAGTTCGGGGTTGTACTTATCAAAGAAGGCGAAGAGGCAGGTGAAACCGCCACGCCTTATGAAGTCGGTACAGCCGCCCGTATTCTTCACGTTGAACATTTAGACGACGGCTGCATGAATATCATCACTGCGGGTGAGTATCGGTTCAAAATTCTTGAAATTCAGGAACATCTCTCCTATCTCACCGGTCGCGTGCGGATGTTAGATGACCCAGAAGCAGAAATCGAATCGGTATCAGAATCACTTACCACACAAACCGAAGAGTTGTACAAAGCATACGAGGCATTATCCAGTCGCTTAATTTTTGCATGGCATCCACCTGAAGAACAGCCAGACGATCCGAGGGAACTTGCTTATCAAGTCGGCATACGTCTACGTATTTCGCTTAAAGAAAAACAAACTTTGTTAGAGACAATTCCGTTGGAGCAACTCCTCACACGCGAAGTCGAAATCCTGACGGATGAGAATCGGCGGATCGCCTTTCAATTGACAGCGCGAAACAACTGACCTTGTTGTGAAGTATCAGATAAGATTGACAAAGTCTCTCTTACTCATACACTTGCTCCTACATTACAAAATCCTATCTGCAACACAATAATATAATGGCACTAAAGGTTCCCGTTCACCAATTTACCGAAACCCAGTCGATCCAGATTACGCGTCGGGATTTCTTGTATGTCAGCAACATCCTGTCGGTTTCTCGTCTCCTCATGGTGCCTTTTATCTTTTACTTAATTTACCGGGCACAATGGATGCTCGCAATTGTTTGTGGGGCTGTAGCGGTTACAACCGATCTGTTGGATGGCTTCTTCGCTCGGCGTTTAGAACAGCATAGCGAACTCGGCTATATATTAGATCCCGTCGCTGACAAACTCGCAATCTCCGCCGGAATTTTTGCCCTCGTTCTATCGAAATCTACATTTCCGCTCTGGGCATTTTATATCATTGTTACCCGAGATGTTCTAATTGTTCTCGGCAATGGTGTTTTAGCGTATAAGGCAAAAATGATCACCCGCTCTAATTTGTGGGGTAAATGCACCAGTTTCTTTTTATCCATTGCCCTGATGCTTTATCTGCTGCGTCCGATAATGCCGCGCTTACTGGACAACATTGAATTTTATAGCCTCTGTCTTGCGTTGGTATTTGTCGGTATTTCAACAGTGAGTTATGCTCGCCACATGCTTCGGGTGTTAGAGACTCAGAGTCATTGATAATAACTGACGGCAGCCCAGAAAACTAAACCGCTGTCATCGGAAGAGGTAGGACACAGTTTCAAAATCAACATTTATAGTAAAGTCCGAAAATATATGAACATTTTAGCATACACAAAATACCCTCCCTTGCAGGCGGGGTTTGTAACCCCGCCTTCTATCAGTGTATAGCTAATTATGAGCTTTACTATAAAGGAGAAACCCCTGATGGCTTACAAAGAACTCGCAACGAGAAAACCCTTTATTGTTAACAAGAACTTGGGCAGTGCCGTTGAGGTTGAACCTGAAGAATTGACGACAACCAACACTGATGGTGTGCCTGTGGTCATCCCGACACAAAAACAGAAATATAATTTTGATCGGAACGGTTGGCTCTTGATTCCGAGCGTTTTGTCAGACACTGATATCGCGGAGATGCGCGAATTTTGCCAACGCCTCCACGAAACACCGGAGCATATCCCCGAACCCGAACGATGCACACTCGGTGGTCCGCTCCAGAAACTCGTTGACCATCCAGTTATCATCGGGTTCTTGAACGAGTTCTTGGCATACCCGCCAGCTGCAAGCGAGGATTGCTACGGATTTCGACTCGAAGAAACAACCTTATCTTTCGGGAACACCGCATCCGAACCTCAAACCCAATCAATCTTGCACAAAGGAAACGGTCTGTTTCGTTTACCCGGTGATTCCCATCTCTATCGATGTGTGCCAGGGCGTGGCTGGAGTGGACTCACGCGTGCTGTATGGGAACTCACTGAAGTCACTTCTGAAACAAATAGCATTCGCTTCATTACAGGAAGCCACAAAGCTGCATATCCGATACCAGACGGAGTACAGAACCCAAATTCACCGCTCTGGGAGACATATCAATGCCCACCGGGTTCGCTCTTTCTGCTCACAGAATCTATGACACAGACACAAGTGCAACCGAAGGTCGCTAAGCGAATTTGCATTTCAAACTTGTACAATACCGTCGCGAGTCGTTGGTCGAATTGGATGCCGCATCCGCAGTTGCTTGAGACGATGCCACCCAAACGACAGACACTTTTTAGAGAAGCCTACGCAGGGGGGAACGTTGTCAACGGAGACTTTGGACAGCGCACGTCTGCCTATCCAGCGGAAATTTAACGGCACGAGGAGAAAAATCAGATGGAAAAACAGACAGACAGAGATCAGCAATCTTGGCTTGGGGCACTGTTACCGCCCGACGTATGCGAATTTCCCACCCAAAACGCTGATGGCTTACCAATCCCAGCGTTAACCCCTGAACAACGCTACGCTTTTGACACCCACGGTTGGTTTCTCATTCCAGAAGTTTTTACTGGGTCGGAACTCAAAGAGATGCACGATTTCGGATACCGCTTACACCACGACCCTGAGTCTATCCCAGAGCATGAACGGAGTCCTGTCGGGGGGCCACTCCAGAAACTGATTGATCATCCACTTGTTGTCTCGCTGCTTAATGAATTCACCGCACATCCGGCTGTAACGAGTCCGGAATGCTACGGCTTTTCTGTTGAGAGCACAAGTCTTTTTTATCGTTCACTCGGTATGGGCGGATTCGGACCACATAACGGCAATGGACTGCTCCGCTTCCCCGGTGATGTCCACTACTACAACGCTTTCCCCGGTAAAGGGTACAGTCCACACACCCGTATCGTATGGGAACTCAACGAAGTAAAAAAAGGACAAGGCGGCACGCTCTTAGTTACCGGCAGCCATAAATCGGTCTACACAGCACCGCCTGATATCCAAGACCCTAAGTCCGATATTTGGACAACTTACGGATGTCCACCCGGTTCACTGCTCTTTTTCACAGAGGCACTCACCCACAGTGCGAACCCGTGGACAAACACTGAGAATGACAGAATCGCTGTTTTTAATCTGTATAGCCCTGTTGATAGTGGTTTCGCCAAGGTTTACAAACCGCACCCTAAACTCCTTGCTGAAATGCCACCGCTCCGACAAACACTTTTCCGAGATCGGTATGTAGTGGACAATATCAACGGGACAGACTAACGATTTATGGTCGCTGAAAGGAGGCATCTGTGCCTGCTAAACAACCAAATGTCCTCTGGATTTATGGTGAGGATCTCTCCCCGGACCTCGGCTGTTACGGCACCCTTGCCGTGAAAACACCGAACGTTGACCAACTCGCATCGCAGGGCACTCGCTTTACCAACGCGTTCGTCACATGTCCCGTCTGTTCACCGAGCCGCTCCGCGCTCATCACGGGGACCTACCAAACCCATTTTGATGCACACAACCATCGCAGCAACCGTGATAAACCGCTGCGGTCAGATATGAAACTCATCACTGACTGCTTCCGCGATGCAGGCTATTTTACCTGCAACAGTCCAGGACCGCCCTACGAGCGACCCGGAAAAACTGATTTTAACTTTCAGCGTGAGCAGCCTTTTGACGGCATTGATTGGAGCGAGTGCCCCGAAGGGCAACCCTTTTACGCGCAAATCAACATTCCAGACACACATCGCGTCTTCAAGCCAGACCCAGAACGTCCCATCCCACCAGAAAACGTCGAATTGCCACCTTACTACCCAGATCATCCGCTCGTCCGAAAGGATTGGGCACTCTACCTTGAAAGTATCCAGATTTTAGATAAAAAGATCGGGCAAATCCTCAAACGACTCGATGACGAGGGACTCGCGGACAATACCATTATCTTTTTCATCAGCGACCACGGACGTGCGCATATCCGTTGCAAACAATTTCTCTATGATGGGGGTATCCATATCCCACTCATCGTCCGATGGCCCGGACAGATTGATGCGGGTGCTGTCAGTGATGAACTCATCAGCGGTGTTGATTTCGCACCGACAACGCTTTCGCTCACTAGCGTTGAGATTCCAGATTTTATGCAAGGACAGATCTTCCTCGGTTCAGAGGCAACGTCGCGCGATGCAATTTTCGCAGCGCGGGACAGGTGCGATGGAACAGATGATAGGATCCGGTGTATCCGAACACACCGCTATAAACTGATTCGTAACTATCAGCCTGAACGTCCCTATATGCAGTTCAACGGCTACAAGAGACAGCAGTACCCGCTTTGGAGTCTGATGCCTTTATTAGCAGCAAACAACGAGTTGTCTCCTGCACAGCAGCACTTCATGCAACAGACACGTCCCACTGAGGAGTTATACGATCTGGAGGTAGACCCTTATGAAATTAACAACCTTGCCACTGATCCGCGTTATGACACCACGCGAAACGAACTCGCTGCGCAACTCGACGCATGGATGACAGAAACAGGCGATATGGGCGAAATTCCAGAACCCTCAGAGGTTACAACTTATTGGGATGAAAACATGGCGGAGAGTTTCAAGCAGAGTATGGAAAAACGCGGACTCTCGGACGATATAAGTAATGCGGATTACGTCAAATGGTGGGAAAACCACCTATTAACATGAGGATAAGCAAAACGGAGGTTCGCAATGAACGACACGCTCTACGGACACGGTGACGGATTTCTCATACAGGATAATGGACAACGGCTCTTTCCAATTGGGTTTTACGAACACCCTGCCGAGGATGCCGCACTCAGAGATATGGCAGAATCGGGTGTTAACCTTGTTATGTGTGGTAGTGTAGAGGCATTTGATCGCGCACAGGCACACGGAATGATGGGATGGGTCCCGTTGGGTCTTCAGTCCGGTGCGACACCCGATTTTCAAGAACGTATTCGGAGCCTTGCTGAACATCCTGCCCTCGCTGTGTGGGAAGGCCCAGATGAGGTAGTATGGGGCTTTACCGCCTATAGCGGTCTCTGGAAGCAAGACCAGATGGCAGTGTTCCCGAATAAGGGTGAATGGTGGATGCAGACACCACTCGCTATCGAATACTCTGAAGGGCGCGCTGCGGAGATTATGCCAAAGATGCGGGAGGCGATTGAATTCATCCGCAGTGTCGATCCATACAACCGACAGATTTGGATTAATGAAGCACGGGACAGCGATCTGAAGTTCGTCCGGCAGTATATCGACTTTGTGGACATCACTGGGTGCGACGATTACCCGATTCGAGCAGAGAGTCGTCCCGCCATTCGTCTTGCCGATTCCACAGAGCGTTGGAGACTGGTCGGCAAAGGTAGACCGGTCTGGATGGTGCTTCAGGGGTTTACATGGAGCGATTTGGATGATGGAGACACCGACATCACAGCGTTTCCAACCTTTGCTGAATCGCGCCTGATGGCTTATGCTTGCATTACACATGGCGCAAGAGGGATTTTGTATTGGGGCTCCAGTTATATGAAGTCTGAGGGAAAAGTGGGGTTTCGGAAATCGCTTTATGCCTTGACGAGTGAACTCGCCGCGCTTCAACCCTTCCTCACAGCACCGACTGAACGCTATGTCACAGTACAAGAAATTGATGACGGACGCACTGATATACCCCCACCCATTTCGGCGCGCGGTGTAAGCGTCACCGCTCGTAGAAGCGGACGCGAGTGGCTCGTTGTCCTCGTCAATGAAGATGAACATGCTCACATGGGGGTAGAAGTTACTGGATTGGATGCCCTCAACGGCACCGAATTTGTAGAACTCTACGGTGAGGAGAAAACCACTATATCCGAAGGAGCGTTCGTGACGCGGATGCGTCCGTTTGAAGTCAAACTCTTTGCAACGCACCAAAAGTGGGAATCCGATCAGCGGGAGGGCAGAGAGTTTGTCAAGTAATCAGAATGAACGGTTCGGATTTGATGCCCCAAAGCACAAACCTATCGAAGAATCCATCCAATGGGCTGCAGAAAACGGGTTCAGATATATCGACTTCCAAGCCGATGTCCCGCCGAATGACATCGCCGCGTTTGACGCTGCACGTGTCCGCATGGTACGCAACCTCTGTGAAACACACGGGGTTGCTATAGGTATCCATCCATCTTCCGCAATCAACAACGCCGAGTACGTACCGATCATGTCTGATGCCGTTGACGACTATCTCTATGCGAATTTGGAACTCGCTCAGCGGCTCGGTTGTGGTTGGCTCATCGGGCATGGCGGTTATCATTTCGGCGATGTCGCACAACGTCGCGACGCCGCTATTGCGCGCATCCAACGTTTAGTGGAGAAAGCAGAACAAACTGGAATAGTCATCTTCTTTGAGAACCACAACCGAGAACCGGAGCATGCCGAAATCCATTACATCCCGCATAACGTCGCGGAGACACACTGGTTTTTCGATGCTATTCAGTCCCCTTATCTCAAATGGGCATTCAATGTTGCGCACGGACATCTCGTGCCAGAAGGGTGGCAAGGCTTTTTAGACACCTTCGGCGTGGAGAATATCGGTCAGGTACGTCTTAACGACAATACCGGTGAGTATGAAATCCACCTTGTTCCCGGTGAAGGCACAATTGATTTCGCAGACCTATTTGCGCAATTAAATACACTTGGCTATGATGGCTGGTTCAGTCTCGGTTTCGGCAACGAGGCAGATAAAGCACGTGTCCGCGATGAGTTTGTTGCGTATTTATAAGCCCCTTTCGATAGCACACCCGACATCTGCTACTTTGCTATCTAACGATAAAATGAATAAACGGAAACACCCCAGATAAGTCGGACTAGCACCCATGTGCCGCCTACAATGAATTGCCCAAGAATGAGTCCCAGAAAGAGCGGCAACACCCGGTGATAGAGACGGATACCACCGAACCGTAAGATGAGATGCTTGATGCCCCAACTGATAAAAACGGAAAACCAGAGCCAACCAAAAGTCCACATACTACTTGCGACGGCGTAACCGGTCGGGTGAAATGGAAACATCGGAAAACGCGTGCGTAGCCACCACAGCAACCCTGTAAACAGAAATCCTACACCCATAAATGTAACTGCTGGGATGTTTGTTTCACTTGGATAATAAAGCCAAGTACGTAGTCTGTGATAACCACCATTTCCTAAACCCGGATTCGCACCAATGTCATAGGATACAACCAGATATGACCAAAACGCTGCGAGGATACCAAAAAAGACACCACACATCAATGCAACTACCATTCGTCCTGCCCGCATGTTCCCTACCTCCACAAGTTTAAACGCT
>PYJC01000129.1:34620-56416 GCA_003635255.1 Candidatus Poribacteria bacterium
ATCTAACACTATCAAGATTGGCAATATGCTTGATGATATGTGGGACATCCATATCCATATTATGCTGCTTTCTCGTAGATATTACCGCATGTTCGGCAAAAACCTGTCTGCGTATCGCATCAATGCACATATTGCGAACCTCAAAAAGCGAACAAAACCGCATTGGAAAGACCTTCCGAGTCAAGTTGTGCAAGACGTTGTGTTGCGTTATGGCAAAGCACAGGACGCTTTTTTTGAGAATATCAAAGACCGCAAAGCAGGGTTGACGAGGCGTAAAGTCGGTAGACCGAAAATCAAACCGCGTCATAAATATAGTTCTATGACGTTTACACAAGCAGGATATGAACTCAAAGACAATCGTATCAAAATCAACTGTATAGACACATGGTTTTCCTTTCACAAACACCGCGAGATCAAAGGGACAATCAAGACGATCACCATCAAACGCGATAAGTGCGGCGACTATTGGATCTGCTTTTCGTGCGAGAATGTTGAGGCTTCCGAACCCAAACCCAAGACGGGTAAGAGCGCAGGGTTTGATTATGGAAACAAAACATTCCTGACAAGCGACGAGGGACACAAGATAGAATCCCCTGAGTTTTTCAAAGAATCACTCAACACGTTGCGTTCTCTCAGTAAATCCCTCAGTCGTAAAGTCAAAGGTTCTAACAATTGGTATCGTGCCTGTCGTACTTTGGCAAGACAACACAGAAAAGTTGCCCGACAAAGAGAAGATTGGCAGTGGAAACTCGCTAACGAACTTTGCACAGAGTTTGATACCCTCTACTTTGAAACGCTGAACCTTGACGGCATGAAACGCCTGTGGGGGCGCAAAGTCTCTGACCATGCCTTCTACCAGTTTCTTCAGATATTGGAGCAGAAGTGTGCAAAGCACGGCAAAAGACTTGAAAAAATCAGTCAATGGACAGCAACGACAAAGCCTTGCAGTGATTGTGAATACCCTAACAAAGACCTCTCTCTTTCAGATAGGCAGTGGACATGTCCCGAATGTGGTTCTCACCACGATAGAGACGTAAACGCTGCTATGAATATTAAACGGGCAGGCTTGGCTGCCTAAAGTGGAGCAGACGTAAGACGACTTTTCTCTTTGAGAAACCGCTGACTGCGAGGAAGCACAAGCCCCTACCTTCAGGTAGTGGGTACCTATGACTAAGTGTAGCATAGATTCCGGTGTTTGTCCAATTAATTCTGATAGACCTCAAGAGGTGGTGTAGCTTATCCTCGGAGACCCCGATCTGGAAGTTGAAGCTTTTTCCGTTTTATGGTATAATGATTTAATCAGAAAGGAGACAGGCTATGTCCGGACATTCTAAATGGTCAACAATCAAACATAAAAAAGCGGCGAACGACTCCAGACGCGGCAAACTCTTCTCCAAATTGGTCAAGGAGATTACCGCTTCCGCGCGTATTGGTGGTGGCGATATAGATACAAATCCACGCCTTAGAACCGCCATTGCAGCTGCAAAATCAAGCAACGTTCCCAACGATAACATTGAAAAAGCGATCCTCCGTGGCACCGGTGAACTCGAGGGTGAAACCTACGAAGAGATCCTCTATGAAGGCTACGGACCCGGTGGGGTCGCAGTGATGATAGAAGTTTTGACCGACAACCGCAATCGCGCTGTTGCGGCGATTCGACACGCTTTTAGTAAGCATGAAGGTAGAATCGGCGAACGCGGGTGCGTCGCATGGGGCTTCGATAAATGCGGATTGATCGTTGTCACGCCTGATAGCATCAACGAAGAAGAATTGTTTATGACCGCGGTTGAAGGCGGCGCTGAAGACGTAACCGCTTCCGAAACAGGTATGGAAATTATTACACCGTTTGAAATGTTCGATAACGTCCTAACAGCGATTCAGGAAACATCTGCTGAAGTTCAACTCGCTGAAATTAGCATGATTCCGCAAAACACCGTGAGACTTGAAGGCAAAGAAGCAGAGCGGATGCTACGCCTCATGGACGCGCTCGACGAACTCGACGATGTACAGAAAGTCTATGCCAATTTCGACATCCCCGATAACCTCTTAGAAGCCGCAGCTTAAGTGCCCCATAACTGAATCCGTAATGTAGTGGAGGACGGTTCTATGGGAAGGGACATCACATGCAAAACCCACCTCACCCAACCGCGAGGAAGATTAAAAAAATAATTCTTGGCATTGACCCGGGCATCGCGAATACTGGCTACGGTGTGGTTGAATTTCACGCCAATCGGTTTACGCCGCGTGGCTTCGGGAATATCACAACCAGTCCTCAAACAGCATCGGAAATGCGACTAAAAAAAATCTATGATGCTGTGACCGACTTGATTGCGGAATTCGCTATCGAGAGCGTAGTACTTGAGGATATTTTTTTTAGTAAAAATATAAATAGCGCGTTCACCCTTGGCGAAGTCAAAGGTATTGTGAAACTTGCGGCGGCGAATGCGAATTGTCCTATTGCACTATACGCACCTACTCAGGTTAAACAAGCAATTGTCGGTTACGGGAAAGCCACAAAAATCCAGATGCAAAAAATGACGCAAGTGCTGCTTAAACTAAAAGAACCGCCACGTCCGGATCACGCGGCAGACGCGCTCGCGCTTGCACTTTGCCACGCCCGTTCTTATAAAGTCCTTGAACTGAAAAAAAAGTACACACAATAGCAACAGCGTATTTCTGTTTAGAGGAATTTTAGGATGATTGCTTATATCAAAGGCGTTATCGTTCATAAAGAGACAAAACAGGTTATTGTAGATGTAAATGGTATTGGATATGCCGTTGACGTAGCCCCAAGAATTGTAACAGATTTACCACCGATAGGCGATCCTGTTACCTTTTATACACACTATTATCAAAATCGTGAAAATAAGATAACCCTTTATGGGTTCATTTCAAGGGATGCCCTAAAAGTCTTTGAATTGGCACTGACAGTGACCGGTGTAGGCCCAGCCCTCGCGCAAAATATCGTCGCGAGGTTGTCCCCTTTACAATTCCAACGCGCTGTACAGCGTGGGGAAACTACCACACTGATGCGGGTACCACGTTTAACCAAAGACATTGCGCAAGTTATCATTACCAAACTTAAAAAGAATATCACTAAAATGAAACTTGAAGGTGACGCTGACCTTGAGAGCTCTGGGACACCAGATGCATCGGTAATCGAAATGCTCGTCAATCTCGGTGCATCAGCGCTTGAGGCAGAACAAGCCGTCGAAAAAGCACAAAAAATCCTCGGAGATTCCGCAGAACCGGAGAACTTACTCAAACAGGCACTCCGTTATATCCGAAATTAGCCTCTATTTAGGAACGTGAGTTGATGCAACGCTTACAGAAGGGCAAGATACATCTGAAAAGAAATCGTTATTACAATAAAATCTTTTTTCACGCTTCGCATTAGGATAAAACAAGATGGATAACCACGATAAGCCGGATTCCCTTCGGATACAAGATTTGGCGATTGAAGATGATGACTTTGGATATAGCCTTCGTCCGAGAACGCTGAAGGAATTTATTGGACAGGATCGAGCGAAAAAACAGCTCTACATCCATATTGAAGCTGCCAAAGAGCGTGGGGATGCGCTTGAACACGTGCTACTTGTGAGTCCACCGGGGTTAGGGAAGACGACGCTTGCGAGGATCATCGCCAATGAAATTCAGAGTAACTTTAAGCAGGCGATCGGTCCTGTCATGGAAAAATTAGACTTAGCCTCAACACTGACCAATCTTGAAAAGGGAGATATTCTCTTTATTGACGAGATCCATCAGATGAAAGGGAACGTGCAAGAATCACTTTATCCAGCGATGGAAGATTACCAACTCGATTTTACTATCGGTCAAGGTCCTGCATCCGATGTTATGCAAGTCCCACTTGACCCGTTTACGTTAATTGGTGCGACGACGCGTGAAGGATTGCTTGCGGGACCTTTTCGGGATCGGTTCGGCATTCGTATTCACCTTGATTACTATGAACCGGAGGACATCCAGCAGGTTATCCGCATTAATAGTGCAAAACTTAATATCAATATAGACGAAGAAGCAGAATACGCCTTAGCGCGTCGCTCGCGTGGCACGATGCGAATTGCGAATAAATTACTCGCCAACGTCAGAGATTATGCCCAAGTCGAAAGTGATGGCATACTTACGCTTGCGGTTGCGGAGGAGGCATTGGAATTCTTTGGCATTGATGAACGCGGATTAAACGCACAGGATTACGCTTACTTCGAGACCCTTATTGAAAAATTCAATGGACGCGCGGGGGTTAAGGCGCTTGCTGTCGCGCTGAGTGAGGACGAGCGGACTATTGCTGAAGTTTACGAACCTTATTATATTAAAGCAGGGTTTTTGGCACTGACACCGGGAGGGCGCGTCGCAACCGATGCGGCTTATGAATACTTTAACTATCCCGTAAACTCGCAAGCAACGTTGTTCTCTTAGTTGCGAAAATTCTGGTGAGGCACTTACTTCACACACAGTTATGAAACTCACAGATTTCGATTACCATCTGCCTGCTGACCGGATTGCGCAAAGTCCCCTTCAACAGCGTGACGCATCGCGGCTTCTGGTAATCAACCGCACTACCGGGACCTTTCATCACACTGTGTTTTCGCAGATTGGAGAATATTTACCGAACAATGCCCTGTTAGTTCTGAACGACACGAAGGTAATCCCGGCACGTTTAATTGGTAACAAAGTCGGAACCGGCGGCAAGATAGAATTGCTTCTCATCCGAGAAAAAGAACCGGATACTTGGGAAGTGCTTGCGAAACCGAGGCGAAACCTCCAAATAGGCACGCAAGTCGGCTTTGGAAACAGCGTCTTAAAAGCAGAAGTGCTCGCGAAGCCAGATGATGGTCACTGTATCGTCCGTTTTGACTATGACGCTAATGACGGGTTTTCAGCTATCCTTGCCAAGATTGGCATGATGCCTTTACCGCCTTATATTCGTCGTCCACCGACGGCTGAAGATAAGGTGCGCTATCAGTCAGTTTACGCGACCGCTGAAGGCGCGATTGCTGCCCCGACAGCCGGGTTGCACTTTACACAAGAATTGTTGGAAGAATTGAAAAACACCGGAATAGAGATAGCGACGTTAACACTGCACGTTGGACCTGGAACGTTCCAACCCGTGAAAGTCGAAAATATTCAAATGCACAAGATGCACGCCGAATATATCCATCTCACTGAAGCAGAAGCGAATCGGATTCGCAGTGCACGAGAGGCAGGATCGAAAATTGTTGCTATCGGGACGACAGTGGTCCGATCACTCGAAACAACTGGCATGACAGGCACTGTGCGCCCTTATAGCGGCTATAGCGATCTTTTCATCTATCCCGGACACCAATTTAATGTAGTAGATGCCTTGGTTACCAATTTTCATCTACCTAAATCAACTTTACTCATGCTTGTGAGTGCCTTTGCTCAACAAGATTTGATTCAGAAAGCGTATCAAGAGGCACTCCAACATAACTACCGTTTCTACAGTTATGGCGATGCCATGCTAATTCTTTAGAAAACCGAAGGAGACCCTTCATGGAACAACTATTACCGTTTTTTCCGCTTATAGCAATAGGTGCCATCTTTTACTTCCTACTACTTCGACCGGAACAAGCGAAACGTAAAAAACATCAGAATATGTTAGAGAACCTGTCTAAGGGAGATGAGATTGTAACTAACGGTGGCTTGCACGGCAAAATCCTTGGGATGAGCAACGATAAGAATATTATTCTCCTCACCGTTGGAGAAGTGAATAACCAAGAAATAAAGGTTCAAATCTCTCGGAGTGCCGTTGCCTTTCTCAAAAAGGGTGGTGAACTCATTGAAGGGGAGTAGTGCTATATTCACCTTCATCTTGTAGGTGCGGTATAACAGTATAGTGCAGCTGATTTCCTCAGAAATTTGGCTGCACCCACAATTGGTAGCCAATGCCTTCAGAAGTTAATTTCACAATGCTATCGTGTTCTGAAACCACGAATACATCGTTATGATACAACTGCGCGCGTATCGTTTCAGTGCTATGCGCGATGTCGAAAGTAACGACCCCGTTTCCATCAAGGAACCTATGAAAGCAGATCGTTTCCGCGCTGGTAGGTATTGTGGGGATATTTGTGCTTGCCTCTAAATCATCTGAAAAGAGACGCTCCGAAATTCTAAGGTGTGTCTCATCTTCATCCACTGCCTCGCCTGCCGCCAGAATCACCGCTGCAGATTCCGAATGAGATGGGACTTTGCAGACTGCAATTTCGATTCCGGCTTCACTCGCGAGGATCTCATAAGTTGTATGGTGTGGGATATATGCTACGCATGCCTCTCCGTGGAAAACATCTGGACGCTCACCCAAAATCCCGTTCGCTTTATTGCCGTTATGTCCCACCAATAAAGTACAGTCTCCACCTAATGCAATCAGTGCGACTTCAGTATCATCAGAATGATCAAAGAAAGTTGCCTCAGACGTGAGGCTAAGAATCCCGAAATGGAGTTTTGTGATCCCGATTTCGCCGGGCTTCACAATTTGGGTGTATCCATCGGTAGGTGTGTAATTTTTAGATGCCGACATTGGATTGAAAATTCGAGAGATGTTCAACGAGACTCGCTAACGGAAGTCCAACGACATTAAAATAGCACCCTTCAATACGCCAAACAAAAGCGGCACCGCGTCCTTGAATCCCATAAGCACCGGCTTTGTCTGATGCCTCCCCACTCTTAATATAGGCGGTTATCTCGGCAGTATGTAACTGCCGAAAGTAGACGTGGGTCGTTTCTGCCCAGATGCTGTCCTGTCCTGTTGCTGCGTCAATTAATGCGACACCCGTCACGACTTCATGGCAGGTGCCGCTAAGGCGCGATAACATCACCGATGCGTCCGTATCGTCAGTGGGTTTACCAAAAAGTTCCCCATCTAAAGATATCAACGTATCAGCTCCGATAATCAGACCGTGACTGTAATGTTGTGCGACAGACGCAGCTTTTAACGCGGCAAGTTCTTGTGTTACTTCACTCGCAGGTTTGTTTGCGTAAACGTTGTGCGGTGGTTCGACAATATCACTCGGATGTATTTTAAATGTTAACCCAATCTGTGATAGCAACGCTGAGCGTCGAGGTGATGCAGAGGCTAAAATCAGGTGCGGAATTTCTACAATACATTCGCGCGTTTGCATGCTATTTTAGACAATACCATTTTGTATCTTGTCCCTCGTGGATTTGCAACAGATTCGCCTGAACCAATTCTTGAAGACCGTTTTCAATGTCTTTCTTAGAAAATCCGATCTTTTGAAGAAGCGGGTCACGGCGTGGCATGCGGAACCACTCAGGGTTTTCGGAAGAACGATATCTTTTTTTAAAGACCTCCAAAGCATTGTACAAACGCAGCGTCCTTGGAGGCAATCCAACAAGTGGGTTAATCTCAGCAAAGGATTGGAGCGATTCGTTCGGCATTGCTTCAGTCCATAGATAAGCAGAGTTATTCATACTCTACATAACGTATGGATCTGGCAATTAGTTACAAAAGGTAATAAACAACCTTTGGGTACTATCTCGGCATATCAATATTATAGCGTCTTGTGATGTATCTGTCCCGCTGCCTTTGACAATTTTTTGTGGGTGTGATAAACTCTACCAAATTTCACACAGGACGGTGTGCGATTGCCTTCCTCAAATGAAAATCGCCTATCAGTGCGTTCCCTCCTGCTCGGTATCTGCTTTGTTATCTTGATATGTTGTATCGTCTCTTATGCGGAATTAGTAATTACCTACATCCAAATTGGGTTTTTACAGTTGCCGCCAGCAGTTATTGGGTTGTTCTTTTTTCTTGTATTAGGGAATCGGTTGCTTGCCAAACTCAGGGATCGGTTCGCGTTGTCGCCGCGTGAATTGATGTGTATCTACTGTATGATGCTCGTTGCCGCGATGATTTCATCGCGCGGTGTCATGGAAAAACTCATCCCTGCCCTGATCGCAGTTAACTATTTTACCAACGAAACCAACAGTTGGGATACGCTCTTTTTTCCACACATTAAACCGTGGCTGATTCCTTTCTCTCCAGAACAAAAAGGACAAGCAGCTATCGCTATCAGTTTCTATGAAGGCGCACAAACAGGCGATGCCATTCCGTGGCAAGTATGGTTAGAGCCGTTGTGCCTCTGGGGTGTGCTTGTCTTTTTAGTATTCACTGCTTTTCTGTGTGTAGCGGCGATTTTACGTAAGCAGTGGATTGAGAACGAGAAACTTTCGTTTCCGTTGGTCTCGCTACCGCTTGAGTTTGTACACGAAAGACGCGGCTTCCTGCGGAACCGTTTGATGTGGATCGGGTTTGCACTGCCGACTTTCATCTTTACGTTAAACGGACTCCATGAAATTTCGCCTCAAATCCCAAACATTTCGCTGAGGTATCTGCTCAATCAGTATTTTACAGAACAACCGTTCAATGCTATCGCCTACACACCGATTTTCCTTTCCTTCGCGGCAGTCGGGTTTTTCTACCTGTTACCCACGCAGCTCCTTTTCAGTCTATGGTTCTTTTTCTTACTCACGCGGCTTCAAGATGTTGTCGCTGCAATGTTTGGTTTACGGGTAAGCAGCATGCCGCTCTATCCAACTCGGCTCTATATCGGTTACCAAGTCGCCGGTGCTTATATTGTACTCGTGGTTTCCTTTATTTATATGGGACTTCCGCATTTCCGACGTGTATTTCGCCGCGCATTCACCGCAACGCAAGCGGACGATCGGGAGGAACTTTTACCGTATCGCACAGCGGTCTGGGGACTCATTATCAGTTTGATTCTCGCGATAGGATGGTGTTACGCAGCAGGGCTGAATTTAGGCTTTGCGGTGTTCGAGATACTGGTTTATATTTGCATTGTCGCTGTGGTGATGGCGCGTAGCACCGCCGAAGGTGGTCTGCTGATGACGGAAACATCGTTCCGCCCCTTGGATCTCTATCAACTCATTTCAAGCAAAGCCGCATTGGGGGCGCAGAGCCTCACCGTGCTATCGTTTCTTGATGCGATTTTCACTCGCGATCAACGCGGGTTAATCCTGACAGGTTTCTTGGACGGGTTAAAAATTAGGGATCGGGTGGGAATGTCTTACCGTTCGTTGTTGGGTGTGTTTATGTTCGGTAGTATATTGGCATTTCTATGTGCAGCAGCTATTCATCTGTGGCTGCCCTATACCCATGGTGCCAACTATATGTATAGCTACACCTATCGCGGGAACCCACTTTGGGCATTTCAGGACAATGTCGCAGCGATGGAGGGGTTAGGCGCAGATCTCCGCACAACAGGTGGACTCTTTTTCGGCATCGGCGCGCTCGTGACGACAGGCTTAGTAATCATGAGAATGCTATATTGGTGGTGGCCCCTGCATCCTCTTGGGTATGCATTATCGGCTTCGTGGACACTTATCGTGTTCTGGTTTCCTGTGCTAATTGCGTGGGGTATCAAAACACCGATTTTACGTTACAGCGGTATTCGGCAGTACCAACGACTGCGTCCGTTCTTCTTAGGCATGGTTTTCGGGGAATTTAGTATGGCGGTTGTGTGGACCCTTATCAGTTGGGCAGCAAATGTGCCAGCACCGTTCTTTCCGTGGCCCTGAGCACCTTTCCAACACCACCAACTCACGCAACGCTTCGATTACGTGCTGTAACCTCCCATGTCCCCCGACAATACCCATCTGTATCTACGAGATAGTAAAACGGATGCAGCGCAACACACGGACAGATATGCGTCGGACAGACGTAAATCTCTTGCCCGATGTGCATCGGTGTGCTGTCAGGAACGTTAATTGCCCAATGCTCCTCATGCTGCATGCTCACCTCAGCGTTTTCAACGTTCAAAACGACACCACGCACGCCTTCAGGATCCGCGGCGATGGCTTTATGTCCCAAATCAACGGTAATCCGATGTGGCGTAGGGATACTAATCACACGGCTCAGGAGTAAAGCCGCAGGTGTAAAACCGAGGTCGGGATAGCGGGTTGTGTAACCATGGTCGTGGAAAACAAACGTTCCGGGTGAGGTCTCCACACCCGGTGTCTCCGCATAGATTGGGAATGTCGGTGTACCGCCCATTACAATCAACGGCACTTCGAGTCCTTTAGCAGCAAGTCTATCTTGCATCTCTGCTACCTGTGCAAGGCTTTTGTTGCAGGAGGCTTTCCGCTCGGTAACATCTTCATCGTGGATATGTCCGTCGTAGACGTGTAATCCCCACGGTTGCAATCCTTCTGCCGCTGCAATCTGCGCGTAGACATTTACAGCAGCATCGCCGACGGGAATCCCTGTGCGGTTCATCCCTACGTCCAAGTCTAACATAACTTTGACCGTTAAGCCGAACTTCGCTACTTCCGCCGAGAGTGCCGACACTGCTTCTGTATGATCGACGATGATTTTGAAATCTGCGTCGGGATATTGCCGCTGTAGCGAGACAAAACGGTTGATGTTGGGTCCCACCATTTGATAGGCAATCAGAATATCCTGAATACCGTTTTGTGCCAGCATTTCGGCTTCCCGTAACGTGGCGCATTTGTGCTTAAGGATACCCGCATCCCGCTCCATCTGGGTAATCTCGGCTGTTTTATGTGTTTTCGCATGCGGTCTCAACTTTGAGACATTTCCATTAACGGTAGCAATCGCATGTTCAATGTTCTGCTGAACCTGTGCGAGATAGACAACAAGGGACGGACTCGGTATCGTCTCAGCGTTCTGAATGCGGTATTTCTTATCCATGGCTTACCTCTTTCCGTGTTAAAACATTATCGGTCACTTTTTAGCACAATTAGGTTAACGTCGCCGTACGAAGGATAACCCGATCCTCAGTCCAATTATCGCGATACCATGTACACGCCTCGAAGGTATCGTTAAGCACATCCATGCGCTGCCGCAACATTGCCCGGAACTGCTCTCGGAGTTCGATTGATTCGGGGTCATCAATCAGATTACAGGTTTGGAACGGATCGGCGATATTATCGAAAAGTTTCTCACTACGATTCGGACGGTGGACGGCGTAGGTGTGTTGCTTTGTGCGGAGGGCGCGCCACTCATAGCCGTCTTCCCATTTCGCGGTACATCCCATGCCTTGCATGAATGCTGCATCGGGTTCATCGGTCGGTTGGTTGAACGCGGCGTTGCTTAAATCCGTGCCTTCAACATCCTCTGGAATCGGTAGATTCAGCATGGATAGCAGCGTCGGCATGATGTCGGGTGTGTTCAGGCATGCATCCGAGATGTGTCCTGCTGGAATTTGTCCCTGCCACCGGACAAGAAAAGGCACGCGGACTGCTTCCTCATAAAAGATGTTCTTTGCGCGGCGACCTTGGGCACCAAACATCTCACCGTGATCAGATGTAAAGACAAAGATTGTATTGTCGCGCAACCCAAGGTCATCAATAGTTCGTAGCAATCGTCCGATATTCCGATCCAGATTGGTAGTCATTGCATAGTAGACGCGCATCCACTCAGGGATTTGGGTCCTTTGTTTCGGCGACATAATTGCCCATGTATCGCCATAAGGGTCATTCTCATCGCGATAGTTGGGTGGCAGTGGGAAGTCGATGTCTCGGAACATCTCATAATCAGCGGCTGGAACGTTGTCCGGTGTCCACGGATCGTGCGGTGTTCCGATTGAGAGGAAAAGCGCGAAAGGGTCGTCTACTCTTGATGCCCGTTGCAGGTAATCAATCGCCATATCTGTCTGTCCGTCCGGTTCATATCCCGGAATCACGATTTTTTCGGGTGAATCCTCGTGGTAATATGCATCAAAATACAGATGATGAAAATTGTATGCCGACCACTCGCCATCGAAACCGAGGCGATGCTGTCCCGGTGGAATGTAGGAGTTCTGCGGATCGTTGTGCCTTCCCAATTGGTTCGCCCACAGATGCCATTTCCCGATGTAGCTCGTCTGATACCCGTTGCGATGCAAAACATGTCCGAAGCAATCATGATTCGGATTCATTCGGAGTTCATTAATCGCCATGCCGGTGCTACTGGCGTATTTACCGGTGAAAAGCGAGGCGCGATAGGGCGCGCACATCGGGCTGCCAGAGACAGCGTTGCAGAAATTCACACTTTCTGTAGCAAGGCGATCAATATTAGGTGTCCGTGCGCGGGCATCTCCAACGTAGCCACAAGACTGGTAGCGGAGTTGATCGGCGAAAACATAGACGAGATTCGGGCACTTTTTGCTTGAATGAGACATCAAAATATTTCCTTTGATTTGTGATGTCTACAGCATAGCACACCGCAGCAGATCCTTCAAGCCAAAAACGAGGTTCAACGGTATTTTTTAGGGAAAAGCAATACATTCAGGCTGATTTTTCTTCCCAACTTTTTCGATTTCTGTTAGACTTATTCTTACTAAATAAAGATGGGGCAAGAGCGTTATGAGAAACCTCTATCTCATCATCATTTCACCGAAAACCGTCCATTTTTTATGGAACTCACATTCACTATTAAGGCAGGACGATTTAGTTTTCGGTTTTGCTTTTGGTTTTCGTTTATAGATGTTAACGTTTTTTCCGCAATATCGCGAGCACAGCTCGCTCCTACAGGGGAATCATGTTCACATACGTAAAGTAAATATTTAAAACTGAATGCCCTGATTATTAAGGAGTATTTTCTGATGCAGAATAAGGAACCTGTTGTTCCGAATGTTATAGGGCTGAAAGCCCAGATTACAAAAATAGTTTTCTCAATTTTACTGTTAGGTCTTCTCACGCCTGCCTTTTCCCAAAACGAAGAGGCACCCTCGTCTAAAACGACACTGCAACTGCTCCACGCAGCAGACATGGAGGGCGGTATTGAGGCACTCGAAAACGCGCCCCGCTTCTCATCGGTGCTGAACGCACTCAAAGCCGAGGTTGAAGATACAGTTATCATCGGTGCCGGCGATAGTTATATTCCCGGTCCGTTTTTTGCAGCTGCCAATAACGGGAGCCTTCGTGAAGTCTTGGGAAGAGAAGGTTCAGGACGCGCCGATATCCTGATGCTCAACGCGATGGGCTTCATGGCGGGTGCACTCGGTAACCACGAATTTGACGCAGGGACGGGTACACTTGCGAGTTTGATTGCAGCAGATAGAGACTACATCGGCACAGCGTTCCCATTCTTGAGTGCAAACTTAAATTTCAGCCTTGATAGCAACCTTGCTCCCCTTGTCGTTGAGCCGGGACAAGAAGCAAGCACAATTCCGAACAGTATCACCAAGAGTGTAGTTATCACCACACCTTCCGGCGAGAAAGTCGGTGTTGTTGGTATGACAACGCCAAAGCTCGGCAGTCTCTCCGGACCTGGGAACGTCGGCATTGCACCGGCAGATCCGAACGATATGGCGGCATTGGCAGCTATCGTTCAAGAATCCGTTGATGCGCTGACAGCCACTGGTATCAATAAGATTATTCTTACCGGACACCTCCAACAGATTAGCCTTGATGAGGCAATCGCGGCACACATCAAGGATGTTGACATTATCATTGCGGGTGGTTCAAACACGCTCCTCGCTGATGCAACAGATCGCCTCCATCCGGGCGATACCGCAGAGCGTCCCTATCCGATCTTGACACAATCCGCATCAGGCGAACCGATTGCGATCGTCGGTACAGATGGAAATTACCGATACGTCGGACGGTTGGTCGTCGATTTTGATGCATCAGGTGTCTTAGTTGCCGAATCGATTGACGCTACAGTTAGCGGTGCCTTTGTCACCGACGCACAAGGTGTCGTGGACACGGGTAATGCGGAACCTGCAGCACGCGTGGTCGAAATTACCGAAGCGGTACGGGATGTTGTGACTGCAAAGGATGGCAATATTTTCGGACAAACGAGTGTCTATCTGAACGGGAACCGCGGTGCTATCCGCACAGAGGAAACAAACATCGGTAACCTCATCGCCGATGCGAACCTTGCTGCGGGAAAACGGGTTGACCCAAGTGTAGTTGTGTCTTTGAAAAACGGTGGAGGCATCCGCGCCTCAATCGGCGTGGCTGCCTATGGAGAATTGCTCCCTCCGCCTGCGAATACCTTGGTTGGTAAAGCGATGGGTCAGATTTCACAGATTGACATCGAAAATACGCTTCGATTCAACAACGGATTGACACTTTTAACTTTAAGCGCAGCGGAACTGCTTGAAGTTATCGAACACACAGTCGCTGCCTCTAGTGAAGGTTCAACCCCCGGACGTTTCCCGCAAATCGCAGGCATGGCGTTCAGCTTTGATACTTCACTGCCAGAGGGTTCAAGGGTTCAGTCGCTTGTCATTACCGACGCAGATGGAAATTCGATGGACACAATTGCCCAGAACGGTGAAATTGTGGGCGATGCGGATCGCACGTTCCGAATGGTCACGATTACTTTCCTCGTCGACGGCGGAGACGACTATCCGTATGCTAATTTCCCGAATACGCATCGCGTTGACCTTACTGAAGCAATGACAGAGGAGCAGTCTGGCGGACAGGCAACCTTCACTGATCCCGGTACAGAACAAGACGCGCTTGCGGAATATCTCGCGGCGAACTTCACCGAAACACCCTTTGACATAGCGGATGTCGGACCCGAAACCGACGAACGCATTCAGAATCTCGCTTTTCGTGCCGACAACCTGATGATGCCCGTGCCAAGCGAGAATGTTTATGATATAGCACTCAGCGCGGGGTTGAATATGATTAGTCTACCGCTGATGCCAAAGGAACACTACACAGCGCGTTCTTTCATGGAAAAAACCGGTGCGACGACTGTTATTGAATTCGATGCCGCTACGCAAAACTTCATCGGATGGACAGCAAATTCCACTGGCAACGGATTCCCGATTGAAGGTGGGATGGGATACATCGTTAACGTTACGGCACCGAAGGTTGTCAGTTTTACAGGAAGCGCGTGGCAAAACACAACATCAAAAGTCGCAGCCGCACCGACATTGGCATCTGCTCGGAATACGTGGGCATTTGTCTTACGTGCGCAGATTGAAGGCATCAGTGGCGTAACGCTCACTGTCTATAACGGACACACCAGAGTTGCCGAAGCGGATGCCGCTAACGGTTTCCATGCTGCTTGGGCAGATACAAGTCATCAAGCAGTTGCTTCCGTTGGTGATACACTGACGATTGAAGTACGTGATACAAGCGGTGATCTGGTTGGCACCCTTCAACACGAGATCAGTGCAACAGACATCCACCGAGCGTTCACCGAACTCCGACTCACACCGGCTGACCTGATCCCGAAACGGACTGTACTGCTTGCCAATTATCCGAACCCGTTCAACCCAGAAACGTGGTTGCCGTATCAGTTGGCAAACGACGCGGCGGTTACGATTCGTATCTATTCGGCTGCGGGACAACTCGTCCGGCATCTAGACCTCGGTTTCCAACAGGCGGGTTATTACATCGGGAAGTCACGAGCCGCTTATTGGGATGGACGCAATGATTTGGGTGAACGCCTCGCTTCAGGTGTCTATTTCTACCAGTTGAGCACTCCTGATTCATCAGCGACTCGGAAGATGGTTATCAGGAAATAGCAGTAAACTTACAACAAAAACCGAAAGATTGGAAGGCTGGAAGGTTGGAAGTGTGTTGCTCCTCCATCCATTCATCCATCCTTCCACTCTTCCAATTGCATCCCGTCCCTTATTTGCTACCTATCAGGTAGTTTTCTCCATTGCCCTCTAGTGACCTGATCTATCAGAATACGGGCTTTTTGGCTTGCGCGAACCTGCTTTTCGATTTCAATCGGATCCCACTCTGCCAACAGCTGTGCCTCAAGTTCTTGGCAAATCGTTTGATATGCTTGGTCATTGGTGAGATTCCGAAATTCATCCAGATCGCTAACAATGTCATAAAGTTCTGGTGGGTCGCCGAGGCTATAGTTGAATTTATACCGCCCTTTCCGTATCATCGCCATCGGACGTTCAACACCGTGTGCGAGGTATTCGGAGAACGCAAAATCTTTCCAATCGCTTACGGCACCTTGTATCAAAGGCAGTAGACTGTCTCCATCAAGTTGACGGATGGGCTGCGCGCCCGCAGCATCAATGAGCGTGGCTGTCAGATCTACGAGCGAAACTACCTCATCAATACGCTTGCCCGCGGATAACCGGTCAGGGAACATAATCTGTAGTGGGACGCGAGCGGATGCCTCATAGAAATTTGATTTCCGCCACATACCGTGTTCGCCGTTCATTTCACCGTGGTCGCTGGCATAGATGACGACTGTATTCTCCAACTGCTGAGTCTCCTCAAGCATCTTGAGCAAGTTTCCAATTTTTTCATCAAGGTAGGTAATCAACCCATAATAGCCAGCTCTTCCGCGACGGACGAGTTCCTCTGGGAAGTCTACACAACCGAACATGCGTCGCATCCGTTGGTATACGGGATGTTGATTTTCAAGGTGTCCGTCTGGAATGTGCGGGAGATCAATCTCGTCAAGTGGATAGAGGTCCCAAAATCGCTGTGGCACAACGAGCGGGAAATGGGGTGCGATAAACGAGACGTTGAGCGCCCACGGTTGTTCGTGGCGTGCTGGGTCTTGGAGATACGCAAGAGCCTTTGCTTCCGCGAGGTCATCGACCTTAATCTCTTCAGTTGTTCCCGGACGTGCCTGTGCGAGTCCTTGCCATGGACGCTGTGCGGGTGGTGTGCCGTTATCCCAGTCTGTAAGTCCGTGTTGTCGTTCTGCGTGTAGATCGCGGGCGAGTTGGGCGCGAAATCCGTGGAGTTGGTCCATACCGCCGAAGTGTTGTTTACCAGAGAGCACAACGTCATAACCTACCGCGCGGAGGAGGTGTGCCCATGTGACCGCATCTGGACGCAGCGGTGCAGCGTTATCCCACGCGCCGATTTTGTGGATATACCGACCTGTCATAAACGACATTCGAGATGGCATACAGAGCGGTGAATTGCAGTAAGCGTTCGTGAAGGTGACACCCTCTGCAGCGAGTCTGTCCATGTGCGGCGTTTGGACGCTCGGATGTCCGTAGGGACCGCTGTACATGGGTGCGTGTTCATCGGACATGATGATGAGGAGATTGGGGTGTTTTGAGAACATGGTGTAATCACTCAGTAAATTAATTCGGAACCAACCTATTTTAATGCTTAATTTGTGAATAGGCTAGGCGATGCTTCATTTGGAAATTGGGGTGAGCCAATTATTGGGATAGGTAGAGTCTCGGGTTGCTCTGATTTCTGCCGAAGCATTGTTGCGAAGTTTTTAAGTAAGTTTTGAAATTCAGATGGTTCTATCTCTATAGGTGAAGCAGTGATTTGTCCATCGTGTTTTTTTAATATTGCAGCAAGCTCCTCCGGCAATTCAACACCTGTTTTCCTTTCAAAGTTTTCAGTACTTTGATAATTCTTATGAAACACGGCGATAATATCTATTCCTCTATCCTTTGCAACCTTCAAGTCCGTTTCGGCTTCTGCCCATTCTTTCTGGTGTAACCAAGCCATTGCGCGATTGTAATAGGCTGAGGCATAATCGGGATCTAATGCTAGGATTTTCGTATAGTCTTTAAGAGCCTCACTCAACTCGCCACTACTGAAGTAAGCTAGACCGCGATTATGATAAAATATGGTTTCATTCCGGTTTAGATTTATCGCTTTACTATAATTTTCGATAGCCGAATCAAATTCGCCTTTGTCAGCATAAATATTGCCAAGATTATTATAAGCTGTGTCATCATCTGGTTTTAGTTCTATTGCTTTGTTTAAATCATTAATTGCCAAACTCGCCTCACCTGCGTCACCATAAGTAACACCGCGATTGACATAGGCTCTGACATGCTCTGGATTGATCTCTATCGCCTTTGTATAGTCTGTGATAGCCAAATCAAGTTTTCCCATGCTATTGTAGCCAATAGCGCGATTGAAATAGATATCCGGATGATTGAGACCAAACTTTATTGCCTTCGTACAGTCAATGACAGCTTTGTCAACTTCGCCTATGCGACCGTAAACTGCTCCTCGACTGGCATAGGTCCTCGCATCATTAGGATTGAGCTGGACAGACACCGTATAATCTTTAATAGCCGAGTCAAAATCGTTCACGAGCAAGTAAACATTGCCGCGATTATGATAAGGCGTGGCAAACTTTGGATCAATTTGTATCGCAATCGTATAATCTGCAATAGCGTTGTCAAATTTGTGTTCATTACTATAAGCGATGCCACGATTAACATAGGATGGAACATGATCTTCTTGAAGCTGAAGAACCTTAGAATAGTCTGTAATGGCTAAATCAAATTCCTTTCCTCTGCTATAAGCAATACCACGATTAAAATAGCACTCGGCGTGATTTGGAACATGTCGAATTACTTCCGTATAGTCCGCGATAGCATTGTCAAATTCGCCTTTACTGCTATAAGTGTTGCCTCGCTCATAATATGCGTTGAGATAATTGGGTTGCAATTTTATTGCGTTTGTATAGTTTGCAATAGCCGAGTCGAAATCGTTTCTGTTGCTGAAAGCCATGCCGAGAATGAGATAGGCATCCGCCGCATTCGGATCACGTTCTATTGCGTCATTACAATCCGCGATAGCAGAATCAAAATCGCCTTTGAGGCTATAAGCAGTCGCGCGGGTGACATAGGGGTGAGCAGCATTCGGATTGAGTTTTATTAGTTCCTGGCAGTCGACGATAGCGGAATCAAGGTCCTGGTTAAGTATGTGAACGTGACTTCGAACAACATAAGCATCAACATAATTCGGTTTCAGTTCTAAAGCTTTTGTATAGTCTGCAATAGCTCTGTCAACCTCACCTTTGTCGCTATAAGCATTGCCGCGAATAACATGGGCTTCAGCATGATCTGGTTTGAGTTCTATCGCTTTCGTATAGTTCACAATAGCCGAATCAAAATCTTTTTTCAGACTGTAGGCATTGCCACGATTGTAATAAGCGTCAGCATCCTGGGGATTAAACCTTATTGCAGTATTAAAGTCTTCAATTGCGATGTCTATCTCACTTTCAATGTAGTAAGCAATACCGCGTTTAACATAGGCTTCGGCATAATCTGGGTTCAGTTTTATCGTAGTGTTATAGTCTTCAATTGCAAGTGCGATCTCCTCTTTAGCAACATAAGCGTTGCCGCGATGGTAATATGCTTCAGCATAGTCCGAATTGTAGCTGCGACTCCTGTGTATCGCGGTGGTAAAATCCGCAATTGCCTTGTCAATTTCACCTTTCGCAACATAAACAAGTCCCCGCCCACAATATGCTTCATGAGGTCTTCGAGTGAGGCGAGTCGCTTGTGTATGGTCTGCAATCGCCAAATCAAACTTGCCCATTTTTCGGTAAACATCGCCGCGGCGAATGTAGGCTTGAATAAAACCAGGGCTTCGTTCAATGGCTCTGCTAAGATGCTTTATAGCTTTTTCATAGTGTGCCAATTTCTTCTGGCTCGCCATTTTCTCCATCTCCTTTCTGTGCTTCGGTCAACCCTATATAAGAATCTACGTAAGTCTCCAAATGGATATCTTGATACTTAATAAAACCATGGATGTCGTTATAGATGGTTTCAACAGATATATCATGAGACTCCTGCAAGTACTCCAGCATGGATAATTTAATCTCTGCAGGAATAGTGATTACATTGTTATCATTAGGTCTGATAAAGCCCTCAGGCGGTCGAACAAAAACACTACTTTGAGCAACGACACGGCTTATTGGTTCGGGCGGCTCCTTGATGGTTGAACTTAGCAGTTCCTTTCTTTGACAAATAATCCTGCCATCTTCACTAGCCGATTGTTCACATGGAAAGAAAAGCGCGACGAAGGGATTTGTTGTGAAATCGATGAGATTGGTTTTCCCTCCATAGTGTTGCATTTCGACGAGGAGTTCACAATCGCTGCTTGTTCTGCGGAGATACTTTTTCGCCTCCTCCAGCATCCCTTTTTGTACCACCTCTATATCAAAGTGTTCTGCCTCAACGTCAAAGTCTCTATGTTCAAGAAAAACACGATAGAGATTTGAGGAAATTGTCTCAAAGTGTTTTGATTCTCCGCGGTAGATGTACTCCCCAGTGTCCGCTTTTTCTTCTATCTTTCGCAGTATTTCGTCAACCGTATTTGGCTGGTTTTGGTTCTCTGTGTCCATTCACTTTCCTTTACAATTGCGATGCTGTCTAAAAGAATAACATGTTTTTGCGAAGGATGTCAACCGAATTTAATCCGTTCCAAAATTGGGGTTACAAACCCTTCCTACAGCATTCTTCTTGAATTAATCCCCGCAAAGTGCTATGCTGATTTTACCAACAAATACAACGTAAAGGACTCTCTACGAGAAAACTATGGGAACCGAAACCAGACCTAATATCTTACTTATCACCAGCGACCAGCAGCACTGGAACACTTTGGGTTGCCTTAACCCCGAAATTCAGACACCTCATTTAGATACTTTGGCACAACAGGGGACACTTTTCAATAGAGCCTATTGCCCGAATCCTACCTGCACACCGACGCGCGCATCCATTATCACTGGGAAATACCCGAGTCAGCACGGTGCTTGGTCCCTCGGCACAAAACTCTCTGAAGCCGAACACACCGTCGGTGAAGATTTCACGGATGCTGGTTATCGGACTGCTCTCGTCGGAAAAGCGCATTTTCAACCGCTCCACGGAACAGAGGAATTTCCGTCTCTCGAATCCTATCCGATCCTCCAAGATTTGGATTTCTGGCGGAGTTTCAACGAACCGTTTTATGGATTTGAACACGTTGAACTGGCACGCAATCACGCCGATGAAGCGCACGTCGGACAGCACTACGCTATATGGATGGAAGAGAATGGATGCACCAATTGGCGGGATTACTTCGCACCACCGACAGGGAACGCCCGTGGGCAATACCGAAAGTGGCCCATCCCAGAGGAATACCATTACGACACATGGATTGCGGAACGTACGAACGCACTCATGGAAACGTATCAACAGAACGGTGAGAACTTCTTTCTCTGGGCGAGTTTTTTCGATCCGCACCCGAAATATCTCGTCCCAGAACCGTGGGATACGATGTATGACCCGGCAGAATTAACTGTGCCTTCTGTGACGGAGGGAGAGCATGATAATAATCCACTGCATTTCCAATTAACGCAGCAGGAAAAGCCTGATTTCTCTGCTTGGCGCGAAAGTGGGAAGGGGGTTCATGGATTCAGATCGCATTTACGCGACCGCGACGAACTCGCCAAAGACATCGCTGTCTATTACGGTATGGTGAGTTTGATGGACAAGTATATTGGGCAAATCTTGGCGAAACTTGATGAACTTGGACTGGCAGACAATACATTGGTTGTATTCACCTCTGACCATGGCCACTTTTACGGACAGCACGGTCTCATCGCAAAAGGCGCGTTTCATTACGAGGATGTTATTCGGGTGCCCTTCATCGCGCGGTATCCAGGAGTTGTACCTGCTGGAGTGCAGTCGGAGGCATTACAGACGTTGGTAGATTTAGCACCTTCGTTTCTCAGTGCCACCGGTATCGACATTCCACGTCCGATGACGGGTGTAGATCAGATGCCGGTTTGGTCAGGGCAAGCGGAATGCGCACGCGATCATATCATCGTCGAAAACCGTCATGAGCCCACAACTGTGCACGTCAAAACCTACGTTGACGATCGTTATAAACTGACCGTCTATTACAACCGAGAATATGGTGAGTTGTTCGATTTACAAGAGGATCCTGGAGAGATTAATAATCTGTGGAGTTCTGCTGAGCATGCGGCGTTGAAGGCAGATTTGGTTATGAAGTTGTTGTTTGCGGAGATGGGGAAAGAGCCGTTGTGGATGCCGCGGACTGCTGGGGCATAAACGCAGTGCCGCTATAT
>PYJC01000130.1 GCA_003635255.1 Candidatus Poribacteria bacterium
GTATTTTTCGATGCCGACGCGCAATGTCGTTCCCAAACCGTTACAGACACCACATCCACCCCCGTGGGTGGCTTGTTCCAGCCGTGATAGCCTGCGTTACGCCGCCAGATATGGACTCGGCGCGCTAACCTTTGCTTTTGTTGATGCGAGCGAAGCCAAATTTTGGGTGGAAGAATATTACGAGATTTTTGAGAAGGAATGTGAACCGTTGACGCAGCGAGTGAACCCGAACATCGCCATGGTGTCGGGATTTTCATGCCACGATAACGAGGAGACTGCTGTCGCTCGCGGGTTAGATGGGTTGCGTTTCTTCAGATTTGCGCTTGCGCATTACTATCATGGTGGCTCACAGATACCGGGACAGACAGATATTTGGCAGTTATATAGACAGACAACGCAGGAACCGGCTGAAGGTAGAGCAGGCATCGGTACACCGGATCAGGTGCGCGAACATCTTGAGGTGATGGAGGCTGCTGGGGTGGACCAAGTTGTTTTCATTCAGCAGGCTGGCGCGAACCTTCATGAAGATATATGTGAATCGCTGGAACTGTTTGCAAAACGCGTCCTTCCAGATTTCAAGGCGCGGGACGCAGCACAGGTTGAGAGAAAAGATAAACGACTTGCCGAGGCGATTGAGAGCGCAGAAAAGCAGAAACCGGCTTTGGTGCCTCTCAGTGAGATACCGGTTGTGGATGCTTATCCGGTCCTCAAGCGGAAGTTGGAAGAGAAAGTGGAGGCAGCGGAGCCTACTGAGATGAGTGATGATGGTGAGAAGTTCCTGCTGTCAATAGAGGGTGGGAAGCGCACTGGGGAGAATGCTTAAAGATTCAGCACGCTTGCAGGCCGTGCTTAGACGGGGTTTGAAATGAAGAACGTATTGGTAGTTGATGACGATGAGAAAATCTGTTGGGCGTTTGAGCAGTTCTTAGAAAGCGAAGGTTACGCGCCGGGTATCGCAAACAGTGCTGAGGAGGGCTTACGCTGCATTGCCTCTGACAAGCCGGATGTCGTTTTCCTTGACGTGAATCTGCCTGGAATGAGTGGTTTAGAGGCGTTAGGTGAAATTAAAGCGCAGCATCCGTGGGTGATTGTGATTATCATCACGGCTTATGATGATGTGGAGACAACAATAGAAGCGATGCGTTTACAGGCGTTCGATTTTGTCCCGAAACCGATTGACTTGGATATCGTCAGGAGTACACTGGAGCGCGCCTTCCGAACACAATCCGTTCGCAGTACCTTGCCTGTGGAGGCAGCGGACGAGTCGCCAACGGCACAGGTTGGACATCGTTTGGTTGGAAAAAGCAGCCAGATGCGTGAAATCTACAAACTCATCGGGATTATGGCAAGCAATACGATGACTGTGTTGATTGAGGGTGAAACAGGAACAGGTAAAGACCTCGTTGCCCGTGCAATTCATGCTGGCAGTGAACGTAAGGAGAAACCTTTTGTTCCCGTTGATTGTGGCGCGCTTCCTGATGATCTTTTGGAAAGTGAACTTTTCGGTTATGAAGCGGGGGCGTTTACAGGTGCAAAAGCGGAAGGGAAACCCGGACGGTTTGAACTGGCAGATGGTGGCACCCTCTTCCTTGATGAAGTTGGTAACATGACATCAGCACTACAAGTGAAACTACTCCGCGCTTTGCAAACACAAGAGATTGAACGATTAGGTGGGACTCGGACGCTTAAAGTGGATGTCCGCGTTATCGCTGCCACGAACCAAGAACTTAGCGAAATGGTAAGACGCGGGCAGTTTCGTGAGGATCTCTATTATCGTTTCAAACGCATCGCGCTCCATCTCCCACCGTTGCGGGAACGCCAAGAGGACATTCCATTGCTGGTCACACACTTCCTGCAGCTTATCCAAGAGGAGCTTGGCAAACCGATTCGTGGTATCTCTACAGAAGGGATGCAGTTGCTACAGGATTATCCGTGGCCTGGCAATGTTCGGGAATTAGAAAACTGCGTCCGAAGCGCAGCGACACTCTCCCGATCAGATGTGGTTCTCCCGGACGATCTGCCATCTGAAATCCGGATGGGCAACAAGATAAGTGCTGCTGATACCTCGCAATTGGAAAGTACTCTCAGAGCCGTTTTACAAAACACTACGAAAGCGGCTATCGCCGAAGGAAAAAACGGGCTTTATGAAGAGGTCGTCGCTATGTTGGATAAAGCACTGATTGAATTAGTGTTAGATGAATTTTCGGGTAATCATAGCAAAACAGCCGAATTGCTTGGTATGAGTCGGACCACTCTTTTAAAGAAAATCAAGCAGAGTAGTAATGCTGATGTTGAATAGGCACGACGGGAGACAAGGCATTATGAGTTCGTGGATTCGGATTGCGCACCGTGGGGCATCCGGAAGTGCTCCGGAAAATACGCTCGCGGCGTTCAAAACGGCACTCGAAATGGGTGTGGATGCCGTTGAACTTGATCTGCACGGCACGGCTGATGGTGAAATTGTTGTGATACACGATGCCACCTTGGATCGGACGACGAACCTCCATGGGTATATCAACGAAACTCCCTTAGAAACGGTTCGAGGTGCCGATGCTGGTGACTGGTTTGATACCGAATTTGCAGGTGAACCGGTACCGACGCTTACAGAGGCATTGGAATGCATCGGAAAAGAGACAATTGCTGTTCTGGAGATCAAAGATCCGTTGATAGCTGAGGCGGTTGTCGCGAAAATTCATGAGACAGAGACGTTAGGAGATACCGTTGTTATTTCCTTTCATACCAGAGTCTTGCAGACCATCCGCACATTAGAGCCTCGTATTGCTACAGGTTGGCTTATCGGGAGTCACAACAAGCACGTATCTCCTATTGCGTTGTGTCAGCAATTAGGGGAGCTCGGTAGCAGTCTGTTGAACGTCAATCACGAGTTGATCACGGCGGAATTCGCATACGAAGTCCGCAGGCGTGGTATCGCTTTGTGGTGTTGGACGGTGGATGACATTACACGTATGCGTGAGATGAAAGCACGCGGTGTGCAGGGCATCACGTCAAACTACCCTGAACGTTTCGCCGAAGTTTAGGTGCTCTTCAAATCTTGTTCTTGTCTATTTCTGCCGCCAAAACGCAATCGCGATATGTGCCAGGATCGGATAAGACAACAACGTCGTTGACCAAGCGATTCCCTCTAATCCCCAATACTGCATGAACAGCCAGTTGAGCAACGGATTTAGGATGAGCCTAATAAGGGTTGCTGTGACAACTGTTCCATGTGCTTGACGCGCCAGATGCGCTCGAATTAGCAACCTGCTAATCAAACGCGGGAGCATCCCTAATAGATAGATGCCCAGCAACGAAGCAATATGGGATTGCCCTGCCTCTGACAATTCACCGTGTCCATACAAAACTGAGACGATATTTTCTCGAAGAAAATAAAAACCTACCAAGAACGGCACCATTATCACCAGTAGCGCAATAACACCTTGCCAGACACTTCGCTGTAACTGTCTTCCATTAGCAGTTGAACCGTTTTCTGATTGCGGTTCAGACGAGGAGAGCTTTGCCCAATGCGATAGCAGAACAGGAAGTGTTACACCTGTGAGCGTTTCGGGAATAGCGCACAAGCGGAGTGCATAATCAAGTTTCGAGACGGAACTTGCCCCTAACGTGCTACCCATCCCTCTGTCGACGACTGGATTTAACCCGTCGGCAATCGCAGCACCCATCATTAATAGACATTGGTGCAAGAACTGTTTGGTGTATGGTGTTTCTTGTAAGTCCGGTTTCAGGTGTCGCGTTTTCAGGTTTAGGATGGCACAGCATCTCGGAAACAGCACAATCACTTGGAAAAGTTCGCCGAGGATCAGTGCGAATGGTATACTGAACCACGTTAGCGATGACTTGCACAAGTAGATGGTTCCGATGACAAGGGCGGCACGGATTCCTTGTACAATGATTGGGGGTTGAAACGCTTGATAAGTATCTAATATTGCCTTGAGCATCCACCGCACTGATGCGATAATTGTGAAGCAGAGGAATCCACACACGATGCCGATTGTGGCAGCAGACGAGAGTTCGGTATTTGGTAAAAAACGTTGGGAGATTGTCCACGAAATGGCGACGAGGAGACAGGAGAGCCATGGCATTATGAGAATATAACGGGAAAAGATGGATTGTACACAACGTTGTGCTTCGGTTTCGCCTTTCGCACGGGCTTCGGCTAACAGGGGAACGAGGACAGAATAGGCGGAGGCAGCACTGAGTAGTTCAATCAGGAATATGGCGATACCCCAATAGTAATAGATAAAATCCATCTCTGCTGGATCGCCGAACCAATTGGCGAGGGCAACGTAGATCAGAAATGTGCCGGCGCGTCCGATCAGGCTGAGCGGTGTAACGATGAGGACGTTCTTGAGAAGGGAGGCTTGGGTTTGGGAAGCATTATTCGGCATGAAGTGGTTGAAAGGCGTGTTTGGTACAGACAGAGTTGTAGACACGGTTTGGTGAGGTGTCCCAACTCTGTCGGTTTGTCAATTCTCTAAAAGCGGTGCTTAATAGCACCCCATGTAATTGTGAGTTTGCCCGCTGGTTCAACCGGTAGACCCTCTTTGGCTTTCTCGTAATCCTCGTTTGTCGGTTTGAACGGTTCAGTTGAGATCATGAAGACATCAAACAGAGCCTCGAGGCCGGCGGCTGCTTCTCGCGGTTGAATGCGGACGGTGTTGGTCCCCTTTTTTAGATCCGTTGGAGACTGTGATTCGGGTTTATCTCTGCCGCCGCTCCATGCCCATACCGGTCCGTGTGTGTCGATTATCAGGCTGTCGCCGGCGTCAGCGATATTGTCGCTATTAAGGACGATAAACCAGGACTGTCCACCACCACGGAAATCTGCGACTCTGCCCCAGATGTATGCTTTTCCTGCCACAGGACTTTTAAACTCGTAGTCTGCGAACCCGTTGGCTACTTTAGCAATCAGGATATCTTCAGCTAACCACGGTTTCTCCGCCTGATTCGCCAATTTCTTTTCACTTTTACCGGGTTTGAGTGCTTCTCCTTTATCAAAAAGTGCCGCTGAAATCCAGATTTGCCAGCCTCTTTCGAGCTTTGATTCACGCCATTCCTTTACAGCTGAAACCGGCAGTATGAACAGTATCGTCAAAGATAGACTAATTACGGCTATGGAAAGCTTCGTTGATAGATTTGCTTGCCTCACGGTTTCCCTCCTTGATATCTATTCATAGGACGACAAGGTCAATTTAAAAACTATCTTTAATAGCACCCCACGTTGTCGCCAACTTACCGGCTGGTTTGACAGGCGTTGGATCGCCACCTAACGGTGAAGCGTTTTTGAACATATCATCGTTCGGCTCGAAATCTGTTGAAGAAATCATGATGATATCCATCAAAGTCTCTTTCGTTGCTTCGGCTTCCCGTGGGACGATACGGATGGTGTTTTTTCCTACAACTGCTTGCGTTGGAGATTTCGTAGTGTTATCTCTACCTGTGGCCCACGCCCAATTGCCGGGTGTATCAATAATCAACCCGTCTCCTTCGTGGTTTTCGCTGTTGAGAACGACAAACATTGATTGTCCGCCGCCTCGAGTATCTCCGACACGGCAGTAGATAAACGCGTCCCCTGCTACAGGACTCTCGAAATTATATTCGATGAATGCACTACCGACGCTACCAGCGAGCGCGATGACGACATCGTCTCCTATGGCAGGACCGCCAATATCTGAACCGTCGCGTTCTGCTTTTGCATTACCAGCCAAAAAGTCTTGTGCCAACGAATCATCTTTGCCGAGTTTGAAGGTGTCTTCGCCTTCGCGATTACTCGGTTCTGTACCTACGTCAATCCAGATTTGTAAACCGCCTTCCAACTCGGATACTCGGGTCTCTGCTGGCACTTGAATCACCCATACAAACGTTAAAAGTAGACTTATCGTGAATCCGAAAACTATGGTTGGGAAATGCATCTTTTTCATGATTTTCTCCTAAAAGTGATGGGTTGAGGTTTTGTACTGGGAATATCGTCAACGGATTGAAACCGAAGACTTTCTATATTGCTGTGATTATATCACATTTAGCGAAAAAAAGTCAAATTTATTTTATCGAGTTGTATGGAAGAAAATTGACGCGAAAATCTCTGGGTGCTTAGAGAAATAATGGAAGTGTAGGATGGTGGGACGTACTGTTTGCTCGTCAAAAATGGTGTGGTCGATTTCTACTGAGTCGTTAAGGCAGCATTGAGGGCATCCCAGAATGGATTTTCATCTGCTTCATTATAGAATGGCAAACCAATTAACCGGTGTTTTGTGCTTTCAAAGGTCAGAAGTTTATCCTTAAACTTGGTGGTAATATCCTGCATGAAGTCTTCTTTCCATTGGTCATGTGCTTGGAGGAATTTACCTTTAGGTTCAACGAAAAATGGCAGCTCTAATCAGGAAATGTGACGCGTTCGTAGATTTCCTGCAAGGGCAGTTCGCATTGGATGGAGGTGAGTGGCACAATATCCTCAAGTGCTTGGAAAGCGGTGAAAATCCAGTCTTGCGCAGTAATAGGTAGGGTCTCATGTTTTTTCGGACGGCGGTAACGTTCAACAAGTACCTTGTCTTGGGAAACGAGGACGTATTCCTGCAACGACGCGAGCTGTCGGTAATGACTGAATTTTTCGCCACGATCATAAGCCTCGGTTGAAGGAGAGAGGACTTCTACGAGGATAGTGGGGTTAAGGAGTATATCAAAAACATCATCTTCAAAACGAGGTTCTTCACAAACGACAACGACATCCGGGTAGAAGTAAGACGAGGTGACGGGAGCACTCACCCGCATAGCGTTCGCATAGGTTTCACATCCGCTGCCTTTTAATAGACTGCGGAGCTCGCCGGATATATTATTACTAATCAGATTATGCGCTCGACTCGCGCCGGACATCGCTATCAATTCACCGTTTAAGTACTCATACCTGCTTATCTCTGAGTCTGGAGGTGCTTTGCGTTCAAAAGCGATGTATTCTTCCGGTGTAAGGCGTGTTTGTGCTGCAGAAGTTGCCATGATTTTTCTCCGGTAATGGACTGCGTTAGGAGAGCATAGTGCGCTCTTATTCACGTACCTGCCCGTCTCCGTAGACGATATACTTGTAAGTCGTTAATCCTTCAAGTCCCATCGGACCGCGGGAGTGGAGTTTCTGTGTGCTGATACCGACTTCGGCACCTAAGCCGAATTCGTAGCCGTCGGTGAAAACGGTGCTGGCGTTGACATAGACCGCGGCGGAATCCACCTCTTTGAGAAATCGTTGCGAGGCACTATAACTTTCGGTGATAATCGCGTCGGAATGGTGTGAACCATAGGTTTCTATGTGGTCAATGGCTGTGTCAATATCGTCCACGACACGGATGGATAGAATGTAGTCAAGATATTCTGTGCGCCAATCTTCTTCGTTAGCAGGTTTGGCATTGGGGTAAAGCTGCTGCGTCCGTTCGCATCCTCGAATTTCAACATTTGAATCCTGTAAAGTCTCACAAAAAGCGGGGAGGAATTTCTCGGCAGTATCGGCGTGGACGAGGAGTGTTTCCAATGCGTTACAGACAGCGACTTTGTATCCAACCTTCGCATTCATGCAGATTTTGTTTGCCATTTCGAGGTCGGCGGCTTTATCAACATAGATATGGCAGATGCCGTCGGCATGTCCGAGGACCGGGACATCGGATTCTTTCATCAAAAATTGGACGAATTCGTTACTGCCGCGCGGGATGACGAGGTCAACGTAGTCTGGCAGACGGATGAGTTCATAGACGGCTTGTCGGTCGGTGGTATCAACGAATTGGATAGCGTCTGGTACACCTTCTGCGGCGGCAGTATCGCTGAGGATACGGGCAAGCGTCGCGTTTGAATGGATTGCCTCGGAACCGCCTCGGAGGATGACCCCGTTCCCAGATTTGATACAGAGTGCTGAAACTTCAACGGTCACATCAGGGCGCGACTCATATACGACAGCGACGACTCCAATAGGCACGCGGACTGTGCCGATTTTGAGTCCATTCGGACGTTCCCCCATACTGATGACCGCACCGATCGGATCAGGAAGCGCAGCGACTTGGCGGAGGTTGTCCACCATCCGTTCGATTTTTTTCTCGTCTATCAAGAGGCGTTGCATGAGAGGTGCGGGGACTCCGGTTTTTTCGCCGTTGTCGAGGTCAATACGATTTGCCGCTTGAATTTTATCTTTGGAATCCTGTAGGCTTTCAGCCATTGCTAAAAGGGCGTGATTTCGGACATCGGCGGAACTGCGTGATAAAACCCGCATCGCCGATTTTGCCTTTTTCGCTTGTGATTGGATTAATTCTTGGATGTTTTGATTCATAGTGTTCCTTTAGTGAAGGTGATCCATAAATTATGGGTAGAAAGGACACGGATATTGTCAACAACGGCTTGAATAGTTTCTCGGCTAACCATGCCTTTTTCCTTCCTGATATTGCTCAGCAAATTATATATGAGAATAGCAAGGGTATTATAACATGTTGTTTGGAAAATTTCAAGGGTGAATATTTTGACATTTTTTTTGTCAAGTATGATAAAATACAAGTATGATAGGATACAAGGTCAACTACCCAAGTCTGAAGACTTGGGAAACCTGTGCATATCCGTAGCCACACGGGGACCCACAAGTTAAACGGTTTTCTACAGTAATATATCACAGTCTCTCGGCATGGCAGCCAGTACAATGTTTCGGATGCTCCTCAAGTCTGACCCCACTTGGAGACTGTGATCTGGATGGGGCAGTATACAACCCGTAAGGGAGATTACAAACAATGTTTGTTCCGGTAACAAGTCAAACAGGTAAAAAGTTGATGCCGACGCGTGCTAACAAAGCAGGCATGCTGATTAAGAAAGGTTTAGCTACACCGTATTGGTCTAATGGTATCTTTTGTATTCGGCTGAACTATACTACCGAAGCCGAATACACGCAAGATATAGTTGTCGGTGTTGACCCCGGTAGCAAGAAAGAAGGTTTCACTGTCAAAAGCGAAATCAATAGTAACAAACAAGTCGTCCTTCAAGCCAAACCAGAAGACTATCGGATACTTAGACGCATCAACTTCAAATATAAACACGGTTGATTACCCACAACACTTTAGTCTCCGTGTCTACATCCCAAACTTACGAGGATTGGGTCTTGACACGGAAGAGCAGATAATACGATTGGTCAACGCCACGGAGGTACGGATGATAGATATCAAAACACTGACGAGCATGGAACAGATGATTCTTGATGAGCTGAGAGACATTAGAAAAATTTTGGACGGAGAAATAAAAGATTCAAACCCAACGCTTGATGAAATAAACGCAAGACTTGCTAACATAGAATCGCTGCTCGCCGATAAAGTTCAACAAAAAACTGATTCCAGATGAGTCGTGGCACAGGCTAACAGTCTATGCTACGAAAGATGATGTTTGATGGAAAACCTTTGGATATCTGAAAATTGTCCAAACTTTAGTATAAATCTGCGGAAACACGACCAAATACCACTGTTTACGCGATACCCTCCAGTTTTCAATGCATCGCAGCTAAAGCCCATCAGTCAAGTAATACCAAATTATCCCGATGTATGATTTCATCGTAATCTCGGTAACCGAGGATGTTTTCAATGTCTTTGGTATGTTTTCCGGCGAGTTTGGCAGTGTCTACGGCGTTGTAATTCACCAAACCGCGTGCGAACTCTGCACCGTTTTCTGTGAGGCATGAAACCGTATCGCTGTAGTCGAAGTTGCCTTCTACGCGGCGGATACCGGCAGGAAGTAAACTTTTACCGCCTTGCACGAGTGCGTCGCGCGCGCCGTTATCTACAATGAGTCTGCCCTTCGGTGGACGGGAATAGGCGATCCATCGCTTGCGACCAGAGATCCGGGATTGCGGGAGGAAGAGGGTTCCGAGCAATTCGCCTTTTAAAAGCCTTGTAACGACGAGAGGTTCTCGTCCGTGCGCCATTACCATCATCTCCCCGGAACTGGTGACAATTTCTGCTGCTCGTAACTTTGTTACCATCCCGCCAGTTCCACTGGTTGTGCCAGCTGCACCAGCGGCTTGCCAGATTTCCTCTGAAATAGTGGTGACAGTATGAATCAATTCTGAGTTAGGATCGTGCCTTGGGTCTGCGGTGTAGAATCCTGCCTGATCGGATAGGATGACGAGGAGTTCTGCTTGAGCGAGATTTGTCACGTAGGCAGAAAGCGTATCATTATCGCCGACCTTGATTTCGTCGACTGCGACGGTATCGTTTTCGTTGATGATAGGGATCACACCGAAATGGAGGAGGGCACGCATCGTGTCGTTCATACGGGTGTAGCGTTCCCGGTTGGAGAAATCGTCGCGTGTGAGCAGCATAGACGCGGCGCGTTGTTCGTAGTTTGAGAACCGGTCCTTGTAAGCTGCCATCAATCGTATCTGTCCCACGGCGGCAGCAGCTTGTAAATGGGGTAGTGTATTCGGACGCTGTTTCAGACCGAGTTGGGGCCACCCAGCGGCGATTGCACCGGATGTGACAAGTATGACTTCCACGCCCTCCTGTTTCACGAGTGCTAAATCGTGGACTAACCCATCAAGGGCAGCTTCGTTGAGGTGTGCCCCTTCTGAAATAGTGCTGCTGCCGACCTTTACAACGATGCGTTGCACGGCTTTCAAACAGGTGCGCTGTTCAGTTGGATTGCATCGCTTTTGGGCTATAGGTGAACTCGAATTCATCAATCTGGACTGTGTCTCCTTCTACTGCCCCTGCACGGGCGAGCGCGTTCATCACTCCCATATTTTTCAGTTTCCGATACAACAGAATCAATGCCTGTTCATTTTCCATATCCGTCATAAGAACAGCACGGCGCGGTTCCACCCCGGTGACAACGAACCCTTCTTCGGTTTCGGTGAGTTCAAACCGTGCTGAGGGCTCCGGTGGTAGTTCTTGTTCCAAAGTAATCGTCGTCTCTGCTTCTTTTCGAGCGCGTGCTTCCAAGTATTGCAAAGAGCGGTAGGTTTGCTGCATGAGCGGGTTCACGCCGTCGCCGGTAATTGCAGAGATAGGGAAGATTTTCCGGTTACCGAAGTATTCCTGTACGTGTGTCAGATTTGCCTTTGCTTCAGGCATATCCATCTTATTTACGGCGATAATCTGTGGGAGTTTCGTTAGCAGTTCGTTATAGTGACCCAATTCACGGTTCAATTGTTCGTAATCTTTAATTGGGTCGCGTCCGTCTGTGGCACTGAGATCAATGACATGAACGAGCATTTTAGTGCGCTCGATGTGCCGCAGGAATTGGTGTCCTAAACCTGCCCCTTTGTGCGCCCCTTCTATGAGTCCGGGGATGTCTGCGAGGACGAAATTCTGTTCTCGGTTGATGCGAACAACGCCGAGATTCGGACGAAGCGTTGTGAACGGATAGGCGGCAATTTTCGGTGTCGCGGCGGAGGTCCGCGCCAGCAGTGTCGATTTACCAGCATTGGGGTAACCGACGAGTCCGACATCGGCGATGAGTTTGATTTCGAGGCTGATTTCGCGTGCTTCTCCGGGTTCGCCTTTCTCGGCGACGCGCGGTGCTTGAAAGGTGCTACTTTTAAAGCGAGCATTCCCCTTGCCGCCGATACCGCCGCGTGCGACAACGACGGTCTGATCGGGTTCCGTCAGATCTGCAAGCGTCTCGGTTGTGTCAGAGTCTCTAACAATGGTGCCAGCAGGGACCTTAACAACACAATCTGCGCCATCAGCACCGTCGCGTTGTTTGCCGGTGCCGTGTCCACCGTTGTCCGCAACTTGGCGTGGGTTATGGTGCAGATCAATTAGCGTGCTCATTCCGAGAGTGGCGACAAGAATAACATTCCCGCCGTTCCCACCGTCCCCACCATCGGGACCGCCGCGCGGGACGAATTTCTCTCGACGGAAACTGATGCATCCGTTCCCGCCATTACCTGCTTTGATCTGAATTCTTGCTGTGTCCATGTGCTTACTACACTTCGCCTGAATTGTGCAGAAGGCTACAACGCCTCAAATCCTGCTTGCGTTATTGCATCCTTAAGATTGGCAGGGGTGATGTGCAATTCATTGAAACGGACAACTGCCTCGCCTTTGCGCAAGTTCACTTTTGCGCGTTGGACACCTTCAAGTGCTGTCAACGCATCAGTCACCGTTTTGACGCAATGCTGACAGGACATGCCGCCGATTTTTAGTTTCGTTTTTTGCATGATGTTATACCTTTCTTGATAAACCATGCCCGCATGAAGGGCACGTTGGGATAGCAGTACGAATCAGTAAACCGCAACCGAAACAGACACGTTGGGCTTGAAAGAGCCGCCTGCGATATGTATTGCCGGATTCGTCCGTTTCTGTGTAGCGAAGATAGTGTATCAACACCGGTATAAGCACCGGACTGCAGAACACAAAGACTGCTATCAAGAGTTCCATGATTTATTTTTAGCCGCCTTTCCCCGGAAACTGTGATGGCACGATGGACAGGTCGGTATGTGTGTGCGAATTACCAGTCCACACTCCGGGCAAATCCGTTTTGTCCGAAAGCGTTCGACGAAACGAGAGATAATAATAATTCCGAAAAAAAGAATGATGACGAACGCAACTTCCCAGAAACCGATAGACACACCTTAATCCTCGCCGTTTTTTTAGTTCAATTCAGTATGGAAAATTTGAAAATTACACTTTCAACTTCCGCAGGGTAGAGAGATTTACTTTGTGCATGGTTTTCATCTGTGGTGTTTCAATGATGAGTGGTATTTCGGCGAAGCGAGAATCATTGAGGATATACGTGAATGCTGTTGATCCAATGTTGCCTTCCCCGATGTGTTCGTGCCGATCCACGCGACTTTGATATTCTGACTTTGCGTCATTGAGATGAAACGCTTTTAAACGTGTTAGCCCGATGATGTTGTCAAACTGGTTAAAAGTCGCTTCGCAATCCGATTCGGTTCGCATGTCGTAGCCAGCAGCAAAGACGTGGCACGTATCCAAACAGACCCCGAACCGATCCGGGTGTTTTGACATGCCGATTACATCTCGTAGGTGTTCAAAACGGTATCCCAGATTTGTACCTTGCCCGGCAGTGGTCTCAAGAAGTGGCATGACATCCGGTGCCTCAGTATTTTCAAACAGGAAATCAAAGCTATCAGTTAACTGCTTTAAACCAAATGTTTCCCCTTCACCGAGGTGTGCGCCGAGGTGTGTGACGATGTAGCGGATACCGAGCCGCTGTGCGAGTTCCATCTGCTCACGGAACGCTTGGCGCGATTTTTTTAATACATCTATTTTCGGGGAAGCGAGATTACTCAAGTGGATGTCGTGAACAATTACCTCACCAAGATTGGCTTCTGACCACCCTGTGATAAATTTTTCGACTATTTCTGAGGTGGGAGGTTTTCCTGGTCTCCATTGGTTTGGATTTCGCAAGAAAATTTGTATCGTGTCGCATTCGAGGTCGGTCCCATTTTTGATGGCGTTGTGTATTCCGCCTGCCGTGGATACGTGTGCACCGAGGATCATATTTTAGCTGTTATCTCCTTATCTGGCATGGGTTGCTGCGGCAAGGGGTTTTCATTCTGTTTGAAATGATGGCGCAAAAATCCGATGGAACAATGAAAATCGGTTTGCACGTTTTATCCGGACTCCGTTGCTGCTAATTGTCGAAATTTAGTGAAATAATTATAGCACACTCCAAATACAGATAGCAAATTTTCTAAAAGGGAAACGCAGGCATATCTATCACGAATGGCAGGACTGTTAGTTTTTGGATGAAGGATTGTCTCTTGTAAAGGTTGAACAACAGTATATCCATTATGGATGGACTGCTGTCTTAACTCCGCGCTGCGCAGCGGCGTTATCGAACGCTGCTAACCCCTGTGCAATCGGAAACCGATCAGTTAGCAAAGGTTTGAAATTGAAAGCTTTTTCAATGAGGAGCTGCTTGGAGGCTTCAAGACTGGCGCGGGAGAATGCCCATGAAGCCATCAGTTTGTGACCCGCGTAGTGAAATTCTTCAAGATTGATGCGGAGTTCTTCGCCTTCGGGTGCGAGTCCAAAGAAGTTGAGGCATCCGCCTCTGCGGACAATCTCAAAAGCGAGTGCGATTGCCGAAGCGTTGTTTGTCGTCGCGGAAATGACGGTGTCAACGCCGCCATTGGTGATGTCTCGGAGATGTGCTACTGATTCAGATGAGATGTCAAAGGTGAGATCAGCCCCCAGCGTTTCTGCGATACCTCTTCGGTGTGGTTGTGGTTCCACAACATAGGTGGCTAAGCCTGCCCGTTTTACCAATTGGGTGAGCATCAAACCGATGGGACCCGCACCGAGGATAGCGACGGAATCTTTGAAAAGCGTCTCTTGCATGGCGTTGAGGCAGCAGCCCAATGGTTCGAGAAATAGCAGTTCTTCCGGGAGTATACTGTCTGGTACTCGGATGAGTTTATCGGTATCCACACCGTGCCTTGGCATCCGCATATATTCGGCGTAGCCGCCATCAATATCGTGCCCGATGCCTTCAATGGTATTGCAGTATTTATCAAGGTCGTTCTGGCATTCGACACATGCGCCGCAAGAGAGCATAGGATTGACTGTCACCCGTTCACCGACTTTCACATTGGGATGTCGGCTGTCCACGATCACGCCTGCGAGTTCGTGTCCCATCACGACAGGGGGTGCGTAATCTGATACATCTCCGCGTAGGGCAGCGAGGTCAGAAGCGCAAATCCCACAGAGTTCCATCTGGATGAGCACGTCCCCGTCAGTGAGCGCGGGGATAGGCTTTTCTTGGACGCTTAATTGCTGAATTTTCTCAAGAACAATAGCTTTCATATATTGATGAGTCATCAGTTATCAGTACGGTTTTTCTGCGAAAAACCTTTCAGTTTTCAGTTAAAGAAGGTTACTGTGGCAGTAACATAATTTCTAATTGCCATAAGAAGTTAACTGATAACTGATAACCATTCCGTCTGACGATTATTCCTCCGCGTTTATTCAAATTCGTAAGGCACCGTTTCTGCCTGATGTGTCTTAGCGGACTTCTCTGCTAAATCCATGATGGCAATGACACGGCGAGCCGACTCTGGTGTTACGAGTAATGGCGTGCCGTCGTTTAAATGGGCAACGATATTCTGATAGTAGCTGGGTCCGGGTCTACCGTGATGGCCGACTTCCTGCTCTTTGGGATGTCCTTCGACTTCGGATAGGACCTTAAACCCGCCGCCTTCGGAAGTAATTGCGCCGTGTGAGCCGAGCAGTTTCCATCGATCGCCGCCGATTTTGGCGATATTAGACATCTGGATGTTTGCCGATGCGCCATCTGCGACAACTTTTCCACCTGCGAAGCGAATAATTGCTTGGACGTGATCCTCGTTGGTAATATCGTCCCAAACGAGGTTCGGCTGGTAGAAGCCGGTGACGTTAATCATGGGTGCTTCAAGGACATTGAGTAGCCAATCGAGGTAGTGTGCCCCCCAGTCATAGAATTGTCCCCCGGAGATAGCTTTGACGCTGCGCCACCAATCGGGATTGGGTCTTCCGTAACCGCCGCCCCACATCTCAACGCTAAAAACTTTGCCAATAATACCGGATTGGACGAGTTCACGCAGCGTCCAGAAATCAGCATCCCACCGTCTGTTGTGGTGAACGGACAACATAACGTCGTTCTCTTTGGCGGTTGTAATCATCTCTGTGGCTTCTGCGATTGTGACACACATCGGTTTTTCAACGATAACATGCTTTCCTGCCTTGAGGCTTGCCACCGATGGTCCACAGTGCAAACTATGCGGTAGAACGTTCGCAACAAGATCGACCCCGTCGTCGGCGTTGAGTTCTTCAACTGAATTATAGGTGCGGATGCCGGGGAAATCCTCTTTTGCGGCATCTGTTCGTTCGGGGTCTATGTCACAGACAGCGACGCATTCGATTCCGTCGGTGTTCTGCATCATATTTGCGTGGGCTCTGCCCATATTAAATGCTGCGCCATATCCGAGGACGGCACCTTTGATGGTATCTGCCATTTATGTTGGCTCCTTCTTTTTCGTGTATGAATGCGTTATTATAGCATGGAAGCGAAAAAATTGTGTAAAAATTCTGTGTCCGGAAAATAGATTGACGTTTCTCAGAATTTGTGGTAAACTTTACCGATTTTCAGTTAGCATGGTTTGTTTCTGTGGACGTTTGCAAAGCACAACGACAAAAAAGCACAACGACCAAAAAGTGTGAACCTTAGTGCGTTTGTAGAAGCATAGTGTGCATCAATTTTAGGTAATATTCTCTGAGGTAATTTATGGCAAAAGTTGGACTCATTGGGGTTGGGAATATGGGTAGAGGTATGTCAAGAAATATCTTGAAAGCTGGACACCAACTGACAATGTATGATGTCCGTCCTGAGGCGATGGAAGCATTGGTTCAAGAAGGGGCAGACGCTGCCGCATCGCCGCGAGCGGTGGGTGTCGCTGCAGATGCTGTTTTTATCATGGTGCTGAATGTTGAACAGGTTAAGGCAGCACTCTTGGGTGAAGAAGGGTTATTGGCAGGACTCAAACCGGGTTCGACCGTTATCTGTACAGCGACGATCGGACGTTCACAGGTAATGGAGGTCGGTGAGTTAGTGACAGCAAAGGGGGTTAACATTGTTGATGCGCCTGTGAGTGGCGGTGCGCCCGGAGCGGCTGCGGGAACGCTTACGATGATGGTAGCCGCAGAAAGTGAGACGTTCGAGACATCGAAACCGGTACTTGAAGCGGTGGGCAGGGACATCTACCATGTTGGCGAAGAGATCGGTATGGGACAAACTGTCAAGTCTGCCCTCGCGGTGCTAATAGGTACGACTTATGCGGGTATTTTTGAGGCGTTGACACTTGCGGTAAAGGCAGGTGTGGCACCAGAAACGCTTCGCGACGTTGTGAGTACAAGCGTTGTCGGGAATTTTCTCTTCAGAGATACAACGGAAAACATCTTAGCACGGAATTTCAAGGGGCAGAGCAATATCGGAACAATGTATAAAGACCTCAGTTTAGCGAAAAGTATGGCAAACGATTGTGGTGTGCCGCTCTTCGCAGCAAGTGCCGCCTTTGAATTGTTTCAAGCCGGAAAAGCGGTAAATCCTGAAGAAGATAACTGGACGATTATTAAAATCTTGGAGAAAATCGCCGGTGTTGAAGTTAAAAAAGCGGAATAGTTGGGGATAGGGTTTTATGGGTGTGTTGTTTGGCACTTTGAAACTCTACGAAGATAAAAATTGAGAGGGTGTTGAATGTTCAAACTGGGAATTATCACAGATGGCATCAGTCGGGATTTTGAATATGCCCTGGACACTATGGTAGAGACGGGCTTAGAATACGTTGAACTACAATATCTTTGGGAAAAACAGGTTGGGGATTTGACGAGTGCAGATGTTGAACGGGTTAAAGGGTTAATTGATGCTCGAGATTTAAAAGTATCGTGTATTTCGCACCACAATTTATCGGCACTTTCGGTTGATACAGCGGTGGTCGCGCCTGCTTATCGTGAGCATATCACGACGTTAGAACGGTGCATTGGTGTTGCACAGGCACTTGGGACGAACCTCGTCCGTATTTTCAGTTTCCGAAAGGAGATGGTGCTTTTCGGCGCGGAACCGGTTATCTCTGAAGGGGCGTGGACAACACTTCTCAACCGATTGGAAGAACCGTTGCAAATCGCTGATGATGCCGGTATTACGCTTGTGATGGAAACGGCGATCTCTGGGAACGTGACATCGGCATTCCTTGCGAGAAAGTTAATCGACGAATTAGATGTGCCACATCTGAAAGTCCTATGGGATCCGTGCAGTTCGCTCTATTGTACAGAGGTCCCGTATCCTGATGGCTATGAAGTTATCCGTGAGCATATTGCACATGTTCATCTCAAGGATGGCGTTGTCAATCTTCCAGCGGCGACATTCGATTTCTGCGCCATGCGTCAAGGCCAGATGGATCCGTACTACAACGACATTGTGGACGCTTTGAAACGGGATGGATACGAAGGAACAATCTCTTTAGAGAGTGTCTATACACCGGTGGGCGGGACACGCGAGGACGGATTTAGGGAGTCGTTACCTGTCTTTATGGAACTGATGGGACGATAGATAATAGATGCGGACTTACGCAAATTGGACAAATATCGGAACTTTAAACCCCCTATAGAAGAAATACGCAGAAATACGCAGAAACACCCTATCAAAGACCCCAAGCAAAGACCCCCAGCAAAAACACCCCCTTATCAGGGGGACTTAAAGATAGATGAAAAAGAAAGGACGCAGCCCATATATTTTAGCTGCGTCCTTTTCTTTTTGAGGTACAAATCCTCGTGTAGGATTTAGGTCTTACTTGGTTTTCAAGCTTCCCCAAGTTGTGAAGAGTTTACCAGCGGGTTCGACGGAAACAAACGTATTCTGACGGATTTCCCACGTGCCGCCGACACCGGCGAACATGCTCCAACCACCACCGCGTTCACTTACCTTCACCAATAGGACATTAGGCCCTGCTACGAGGTTAACTTTGAAATCGTCTTGGAAGTTGCCAGCACCACGATTGACAGCGTTGTTATGGACAACTTCACCGTTGAGCCAGACTTTGACGGAGTCATCACTACCGACTTTCGCCGGAACGTTCATCTGATCTTCGGGGGCCTCAAGGATAATCAGCGCATAAGACGAATGGTCGTTGATGTCGCCTTCACCCAAGCCGATTTCAACGATGGTATCATTGACATTGTTACCGCCGGTATCGGTAATCTCACCGACCGTCCATTCCAGATCACCGACAGCATCGCCTTCGTTTGCCCCGTGTATTGAGATCATCTCTTCAGTAACATCACCACCACTGGCTTCAGCGAGTGAATCCACATCGGTGGAACTTGCGCCGCCTTGACCGGTTTCAGTGGGTGCGATCATCCAGAGCCACGGACCGGTAATTTTTCCGGCTACAGGGGCTGGAAATGGCTTATAGACGGCATTGACATCGGCATCGACACCGACAAACATGCTCCAACCGCCGCCACGTTCACTGACTTTCACGAGTAAGACATTATCACCTGTTTTAATGTCAACCTGAAATGTGTCCTGAAAATCACCAGCACCGCGGTTCACTGCGTTTGTGTGAACAACTTCACCGTTGAGCCAGACTTTGATGGAGTCATCACTGCCGACTCTCATGTCCACGCCGCTCTGATCAGAATCGGATTCGAGCGTGATGAGTGCGTAAGACGAATGGTCGTTGACATCGCCTTCACCTAAGCCGATTGCATTGACAGTATCATTGACGTTGTCGCCGCCGGTGTCGGTAATCTCGCCAAGCGTCCATGCCAAGTCCCCGACTTTGTCACCTTCGTTAGCACCGTTTGCTGCGACCCCGTCCTCGGTAACATCACCACCGCTGGCTGCGGAGAGTGAGTCTACGTCAGTGGAATCACGCCCACCTGCGTTAGCCTCGGTAGGTGCGATCATCCAGAGCCATGGACCGGTAATTTTGTCTTGGGCATTAGCCGTCATCGTCATGGCAAAGAGTGCTATGAGACATGCTAACCCTATTGTCAATAGTTTCCTATACATGAAAATCCTCCAATTATTTTTTTACTTTATCAACCAAAGTGAAATCAGTGTTGCCTATTCTTAGAAGTGCAGTTGTGTCTCTACTGGGAGATCGTGGCTACAATATCACGCCAATGCTTATAAAGATAGGACAACCGCTTTAGCGTAGTATATCAAATATACCCTAATTAAGTCAAGCACAAAAAATTTTGTGCAGTTTTAATGCAGCATAAAAACGATCTCCGAGTCGAGATATCTTACGACTTTAGTAAGAGCGTTTGACTTCCGCCCATTGCGTCGCCAGTTTTCCGGCGGGTTCAACGGGCAGCCCTTTGAACTTCAGGTTGTAATCCAAATTTGCGTCAATACCGACGAACATGCTCCAACCACCGCCGCGTTCACAGACTTTAACCATTAGAACGTTATCGCCTTTTTTCAGATCTACCTCAAAAGTATCCTGAAAGTCTCCGGCACCACGGTTGACAGCGTTTTTCCAGACCTCTTTGCCGCCAAACCACACTTTAACGGAATCATCGCTGCCGACGCGGGCTGTAACGCCTTTCTTCGTAACCTTTGATACAACGTTGATTACGGAGTAGGAGCAGTGGTCATTGATATCGCCTCCGGGACCCAACTTAATCTTTAAGAGCGTATCGTTGATGTTGTTCCCGCCAGCTGGAGCAATTTCTCCCTCGGTCCATTTGTAATTTTCGGCAAATTTGATCTTCTGGATTTTATCGGTAATCCCATCTTCGGCAACCTTTTTCTCGGTCAACTTACCTTTCGTTGCGTCCTTGATACCGTCAACATCTGTTACGGCGGCACCGCCGCCACCGATGGGACTCTCGGTAATCATCCAATACCAAGGTCCTTCAATTTTATCTATGGCAATAGCAAATTGTGCGGTGAATAATAATCCGATAGCACACACTGCCAAAATCATAAATCTGCTTTTCATCTTAGTTTATCCTCCTTATATTCAACTAACGAGTTTAGATTAGCACAAGTTACCAAAAATGTCAACCTTATTTTTCAATTGGGACAAAAAATATTAAAACGGTTATTCTGTTTCCAACTGTTTTTCAACACTGATAACTTTGTCTTCCATCGTCTGTTTCTTGTCAATTCGGGTGCCGAACTTGAGTGTTGTTGTGATTCGAGGCGCGCCCATTTCATGAACGACCTCATGGCACCGTCGAATTGCTGTAAATACGGCATCCCAATCGCCTTCGATATTCGTGCCGTAAGCGTGCAGTTTTGTTTCCAATCCCGCCTCTTTTAGTACTTTCTCACACGCGGTGACGTATTTTGAGACCGAAACGCCGACACCTATCGGGACGACGCAGAGATCCGCAATGACCTTCATATACTTCCCCGTAATTGCTCCAGGACCGCAGCAGGCAAAGGTGCTGCCCCCGAAGTTGCTACGCCATCATCAACTTGCGCTGGTGTCATCATTCCCGGAACGACGCTTGAGACAGCCGGGTGTGCCAAGATGAATTTGAGGGCGGCTTGTGGGAGGCTTTGTGCTTTATCTCCAACGATTGACTTCACCTGTTCCACTCGTTCTAAATCTGTGAGGAATTTCTCACGGGACCAGGTTTTCCGATAATCGTTTTCCGCAAACACAGTATCCGCTTTGAGTTGTCCAGAAAGCAAGCCTGACGATAGCGGCTGTCGGACGACAACAGCGATGCCTTTTTCAGCGGCAGTTTCCATCACTGGTGTTGCCATCCCTTGGGTAAGGATATTGTAGGTGAGCATCAGTGAAGAGATACCGGTTTCTGTGATCGCTTTCAGTGCGTCCGCCTCACTACCGAGCCCCATCCCGTAAAATCGGATTTTGCCTTCGGCTTTGAGGTTTTCCATCGTGCCGAATGCGTCATCCCACTCGGATGCGGGCGGCGGTGCGTGGAATTGGTAGATGTCTATGACATCCCGCTTCAACCGCGTAAGGCTTCCTTCAACTGCTGATCGGATATATTCGGGTGAGACGTTAAATGATGGGTGTTCCCACCCGTGGCTAATCCAACCATCGGAATCCAATTCATAGCCGAGTTTCGTGGCGATGACGACCCTATCACCGAGTGCTGAGAATGCCTCGCCGAGCAACCGTTCTGCGCGTCCGCCGCCGTACTGGTCTGCCGTATCATAGTAGGTGACACCGCTTTCAAAAGCGTATCGGAGGAGACCCACAGCGTCGGTTTCACTGATGTCTCCCCATTCGCGTCCTCCGAGTTCCCATGTTCCCATGCCAATTTCGGAGACGGTTAGTCCTGTGTTCCCTAATTTACGTTGGTGCATTATCATTCCTCAGCAAGATCACGAAACGCGGGGGTCCTATACTTACTAAAGTACTACAATTGGATTCATTATCTTACAATATTTGCAATTATTTGTCAAGTATATTTTTTGAGTTATCAGTTGTCAGTAGGCAAAGTTTCAGACCTGACGGGCAAAGATCGGAAACCAGACAAAATCGAAAACTGAGTGGCTCTGGTCTGAAAGCGAATTTGGATTGACAGGTGCCGTCTATTTCTGGTAAGATATAGTTATTAATTCGGTGGAGCGGACTGATGGCTAAAAAACGTGGCAAATTTCGTTTAAATGGGGTCGGGACAAAAATAGAACAGCATACAGAGCGGGTTTTGCGATTGGTAAAGTTAAATTCGCGGAATGCGGATCCACTTGCCTACGCGTCTCTGTTGTTCCTTGAAACCCGTGATCCGGAAAGGTTTAAAACGCTTATGTCGGAGGTGCCGGTCGCGGCACTCTATGATCGATTAACCCGTAAAAAGGCACGCACGCAAGCAAAGTTAGACACAGGAGAACAGACGCAACAAAAGACGAAACGGGGTGCAGTGAGCGCGGAACGACGCAGACGCAAACTCGCACTCAGCGGTGAAGGGACGCTGAGCGAACAACACGTTGACCGAGTGAAGAGACTCTGGTCGGTTTTGTTAGAGCGTAATCATAATATGTATCAATATAAGACGCGTGTCGCTTTTGCGGAGTCAATGCGGTGGTTGGAAGAAAACGAACTGAGTACGTTTCTGATGCTTCTTGAGTCGCTTGAAGACATGTCAAACGGTGATGATGCCTATTTTATTTTTCTACGGCACGAGCTTAATCAGATACAAAAGCGGGTTGCGGCATCACATGAAAAAATAGATCTGGATATTCTGGCGCCGACACGTCGTAGGAAAACGGAAACACCCGATGATGTCACTACCTCGACTGAAGTGATGCATCTGGATCAACGGACGATATTTGACCTTGCAGAAGGGAACTCTTAAGTAATGAAGTTACTTGTCACTGGTGGTGCTGGATTTATCGGTACCAACTTCATCCGATACTGGCTACGGCACCACCCGGACGATGCTATTGTTAACCTTGATTTACTGACGTATGCTGGAAATATCGCCAATTTGACGGATATAGCGGCGCGTTACGAGGCGCGTTACACGTTTGCCCGTGGTGATATTCTGGATTCAGTGTTTGTGGAAAACGTCTTGAACAGAGAGAAGCCGGATGTTATTGTGAATTTCGCTGCAGAGTCGCACAATAGCCGTGCAATTTTACATCCGCGACGTTTCTTTGAAACGAATGTGATGGGTACACAGGTTTTATTGGACGCGGCTCGAAAGTATGAGGTGCAGCGGTTTCATCACATTTCTACGTGTGAGGTTTATGGCGAACTCTCGTTGGACTCACCTGACGCATTTGGTGAAGATGCACCCTATCGTCCACAGACCCCCTATAATGCTTCTAAAGCCGCAGCTGATCATCTCGTGAATGCCTACTGTCATAGTTTTGGTATGCCGATAACGATCTCTAATTGTGCGAACAACTACGGTCCCTACCAACATCCGGAGAAACTCATTCCGCTTTTCACAACGAATGCGATCCAGAATTTACCCTTAACGCTCTACCGAAGTAGCCATAACCGACGGGAATGGTTGCACGTTGAAGACCACTGTCGGGCGGTTGCAGTGGTTATCCGGCGTGGCAAAATCGGTGAGACTTATAATGTCGGAAGCGGTGTGGAGAAGAGTATCGAAGAAGTTAGCGATTTTATCTTGGATGTTCTCAATAAACCGCAAGCGTTGAAAACTTACGTTCCTGACCGCCCCGGGCACGATTGTCGGTATCTGTTAGATTCAGGAAAGATCGCTCGTGATATTGGATGGGAGCCGACGATTGCGTTTGAAGATGGCATGCGCGAGACGATTCAGTGGTATGTCAAAAATCAAGAATGGTGGCAGACGATTCAACAGAAAGCAGATAGTGAAGTGGTTCAAGAGGATAAATGGGAAAAGTTCACAGGGAGGTAACCTCATGGAACTGACGACGGAACAACTGACAACATGGGAACGGGATGGCATCATCGTGGTGCCCGATGTGTTTTCGCCGGAAGTGATTGCACCCGCACTTGAAGAGATTGAACGCAACGCCTACGATGGTTTGACTTACACCGAATATCACGCGAAATGGGGTGCGCAACCCGAAGCGTTAAAAAGTGCCTACGAGAAGCACAGTGATATGCAACGACTCGCGGGTCCCTTTGGAAAAGCGGTGCATTTCCCGACAGGTTTGGAAGCCGTGGATAAACTCATCGAAAACGAGGCATATTTGGCGATTGCAAAGCAGCTGTTAGACACGGAAGAAATTCGGCTCGGTTATGGGCAAATCTTCTTTCGAGAAGGTCTCACCGATAGTCGTCATAGTGAACATCCGTGGCAGGGTTATCACATCGACAATGCGACGAACTCGCCCTTGCCGCCACACCCAGATTGGCAACGCTACGGATATATTTTGACCGCTATCTTCCCACATGACATCGAATTGGACGGTGCGCCGATGCTTGTTTGTCCGGGTTCACAGAACCAGTTGGATAAAATATGGGCGAAGTACCCGGGCAGAGGGGGTGGCATGGGTATTCCGGATCTACGGGAATTTAAAGGAGAACTCGCGGATCCGGTTCCCCTTACAGCGAAAGCCGGGAGTGTTTCGTTCCGTTCCAGTTACTTGGTTCACGCCGCGCAACCGTTTGAAAACAAAAGTAGACAGCGTGGGTGGATGGGGTATCACTTCCATCGGGCAGACAATGACGATTGGTGCAAAACGACGCGTCCGGTCCCGGGTTGGGGCACGCCACAGTACATGAAATTTGTCGCGCAAACGACGCCTGCTGTGCGACGTGTTTTAGGGTGGCCCGCGCCTGGGGATGCTTACTATACGCCAGAAGCCCTTGCACGTCTTGAAGTGGCATATCCAGGGATTGACCTGGAACCTTATCGAACGTAAGTAAAATCAGGAAGGACTGTTTATGAGCAAAACGAGAAAAGTTGTCATGATGAATGAAGCGGGACGTATCTGGACAGAGGAGCAGGAAACGCCAGCACCGAAGCAGGGGCAACTCTTAATCGAAGTCCACGCTTCAATGGTAAGTCCCGGGACAGAACTTGGGGGTGTCAAAGGGCGACGCGAGAATCCCGGTTCTGAAGCGCGGCAGCGTCCGTTTGGATATACGAATGCGGGTGTCGTCATCGGTACAGAAGGCGACTGTGACGAATTTGAGATCGGCGATCGGGTGGCTGGGATGGGCGGCGGCTACGCACTACATGCTACGTCTGCTTGTGTACCACACAACCTGTGCGCGAAGATTCCGAGTGATGTCGCCTACGAGGAAGCCGCGTCTATTCATCTTGCGGCAACCGCACTGCATGCTGTGCAACGCGGGCGTATCCGTATTGGCGAGAACGTTGTTGTCGCTGGTTTAGGCATTGTTGGGCAATTTGCGTGTCAAATAGCCAAAACTGCGGGTGCCTATGTAATCGGTTTAGACCAACTACCCTTACGAATAGGTATCGCCGACTTTTGTCTAAACGATGGGGCTGGAGTCCACTGCGCTGTAAACGTCTCGGAGACGGATCCGGTTCTGATTGCGAATGAATTTACTAACGGTTATGGCATGGATTGTGGGATTATCGCCTTCGGTGGCGATGCGACGAGTGCGTTTCAGCAGATCCGGGCAATGCTCAAAACCGCACCCGATACACACAAGATGGGGCGGATTGTCATCGTCGGGGGTGCAAGTATTACACACGGTTTTGCGGCGGGACTCGGTAATGTAGATGTTATCAGTGCGGCGCGGACGGGGCCTGGCTACCACGACGAAGATTATGAACACGGTGCGGATTATCCGCCGGTGTTTGTGCCGTGGCCTACACAGCGCAACTTAGCGTTATCGCTACGCTTGATGTCCGAGGGCAAAATTCAGGTGAACCCGTTGATTACAGATATTATCCCGATTGATCAGGCATCTGAAGGGTGTGAAAAGTTGATTCAAACGCCAAATGAGGCATTAGGTGTTGTCTTTTCGATGCAATAATTTACTGCTCTTTTGATGGTGAGGTTCGGAATCTCAACTTGAGAAGTATACAGTTATGACAGATGCTATTGAAACTTGTCGGAAACCCGATTTACGAAAAAATTGGAGCGGAAACCTAATCGTTAAAAATAGATATGGAAATTAGAGGCGTTCGTGAATCAGAATTAGAGCAGGTTGTTGAACTTAGCTGTGTGGCGTTTAACCCCGATGGCCATGAACGCTATTGGCAGTATGTGAAAGGGGATAGCAGTTATCGGCTTCCGCAGACCCGTGTTGTTGTAGTGAACGATAGGGTTGTATCCACCTTACGCGTTTGGGAACGGCGGATGCGGGTCGGTGCGTCCCTTGTGACAATGGGTGGTATCGGTGGTGTCTGCACACATCCGAACTATCGTGGTGTCGGGTATGCATCCGCGCTTATGCGGGATACTATTGGCTATCTACAAACAATCGGATGTGACCTCGGTGTGCTTTTCACTATCATCCCCGAAGCGTTTTACCGGCAACTCGGATGGACCTCTCTTCGACTGCGCGGCTTTAGTGTGGCATGCAACGCAGCAGCACGAGCGGCAGATTCGTTGGAGTGGCAGGTAACCGATTTTAATCCAGAGACAGATTTAGATGCAGTAGCGGCACTATACGATCTTGCGAATGCACAGCAGAGCGGAACTATCGCGAGGACGCGTGCGTACTGGGACATGGCACCGTGCCGTATCCGAGGTGTCCTTCCGACTGTCGTTGCGCGCCGAGATGGACACATCAGCGGGTATCTCAACTATGAGATAGACGAAAAAACTGCGGAAGTGCGTGAAGTAGGATGTATCCCTAATAGCGCAGGGGTTTTGAATGCACTCGTATCTTATCTTCTCGAAGCGTGTGAGGCACAAGAGATTGAGAAAATAGAGGTCAAATTTCCGTCTCAGCATCCGTTTGCGGAACGTCTGATAGCGGCGTGTGCCAATCCAGTAACCCAAACAGAACGGTCAAAGATGATGCTCTATGCTGTGGATCTACCAGTACTTTTGCGTCGCCTTGTGGTTGGGTGGGAGTCGAGAATTGCAGATGCCGAGGAAACGTTCGCGCCGCTTGCTGTCAAACTATCTACTCCCAACAACCAGCAGATAGTGTTACGGCACAATGCAGATGGCACGCTGCAAGTCGTTCCTAAAGATGCTGACGCGGTTGACTTGGGAGTGGACTTAACCGAAGCAGATTTCTGGCAACTTCTGTTCGGCGAAATAGGATGGGAACAGGTGAGACCTGACGCTTCGGTATCTCCAGAAATCTCGGCGTTCTTGGAGACGCTGTTTCCCAGACTCAATGTCATCTTCTGGGTTCCAGACCAGTATTGAGAAATAGGCAGGCACAGGTAGGAGCGGTATGGAACATAATCGTAAAAACAATTCGGAGTCTCGAAAAGGTGGAACACAAACGAGCGCATTCGGAACACCCGGCAGAATCAATCACGATGCCAGTGGGTTTTATGGGAGCAGACTCTATGCTGACCAGGAACTTCCCGAACCCGATACGTGGATAGAGAATCCTATTCCCGCCGAAAATCTCAACCGGCTCTATTGTGCATCCAGCACAGACATGTCTGCAATCCCCGATGATAGTGTGCATCTGATGGTCACGTCCCCTCCATATAACGCCAAAAAGGAATACGATGACGATCTATCGCTCGCGGAGTATAGGGAACTGCTCTATGCTGTTTTCGCCGAGATATATAAAAAATTAGTTACCGGGGGCAGGGCATGTATCAATATCGCAAATTTAGGTCGGAAACCCTACATTCCATTGCATAGTTACATCATAGAAGACATGTTGGCGATCGGCTATCACATGCGCGGCGAAATTATCTGGGATAAAGCCTCGAGTGCGGGGAGTTCAACGGCGTGGGGCAGTTGGAAATCCGCTGCGAATCCGGTGCTGAGAGATGTTCATGAGTATATCCTCGTCTTTTCCAAAGATTCTTTTTCTCGGAAACGCAACGGAAAAGAGAATTCTATTCGTAAAGAGGATTTCTTAGAATGGACAAAAAGCGTCTGGAGTTTTCCGTCTGTCTCAGCGAAACGTATTGGACATCCCGCGCCCTTTCCTGAAGAGCTGCCGCATCGGTTAATCCAGCTCTATACCTTCGTCGGCGATGTCGTCTTGGATCCGTTCTGTGGCAGTGGCACAACCTGTTTGAGTGCGTTAAAATTAGATCGACACTATATCGGTTACGATATTGAGGAGACGTATATTGAATTAGCGGAAGAACGGATTAGACAGTATGCGGATCAAATCCGTCTACCGATATAAATAGACTTACGTCAAAATATATGTGTTCCCGGCCACTGTTCCAAACGTCATAACCGAGTCCAATTGGACTGTGTCAACTGCCTGCTCGTTGCATGTTACTGCGACTGCTGCTGTTGTTCGGACGGTGCAGTCTTTCCCCAATGTCGAATGAAGCCGTGCTTCCGTAAGCTGCCCGTTTTCCCATACCATATCTACCTCAAACCCATCGCGAGCGCGCAAGCCTTTAACGTGTCCAGTATCCCATACCTTCGGAAGCGCGGGCAGTAGGTGAATCTCACCGGCATGGCTCTGTAGTAGCATCTCCGCGATGCCGGAGACTCCGCCGAAATTGCCGTCAATTTGGAAGGGCGGATGTGTATCGAAGAGGTTCGTCAAGGTGCATTTCGCCAGGAGTGCCTGGAGATGGGTGTATGCCTCTTCAGCATCTTCAAGTCGCGCCCAGAAGTTGATGAGCCATGCGCGGCTCCACCCTGTGTGTCCGCCGCCGTGTGCCAGGCGATATTCCAACGATTTCTTAGCAGCCCCTGCCAGTTCAGGTGTCCCGCGCAGTGTAATCTGACAACTCGGATGGAGTCCATACATGTGAGACATGTGTCGATGCCCCGGCTCAGGTTCGTCATAATCGAACACCCATTCCTGTAGTCGTCCTGTTTTTTTGCTAATCTGGAGCGGTGCGAGCCGTTCTAAAGCGGAGACCAACTCAGCACGGAATTCTGCATCTTCTCCGAGGACATCAATGCAAGCGATGCAGTTGGTGAAGAGTTCATGTATAATTTCCAGATCGATTGTTGCGGCATAGGTGAAGAGGGAGCGTGTGCCGTCAGGCTTCAGGAAACTATTTTCCGGTGAGTGCGACGGATTGGTGACAAGTTTCCCAGGAAAAGGTGTGCCTTCGGGGGCTTCAACGAGGAAATCGAGCATGAAGCGGGCGGCACCTTTCATCAAAGGGTAACCTTGTTGAATAAGAAAGTCCTTATCCCCCCCGAAAAGGTAGTGTTCCCACACATGTTCACATAACCATGCAGCACCGACAGGCGAAATCCCCCAAATACCATCAGCAGGCGTTGTGAAACCCCAAATATCAGAGAGATGGTGAACGACCCAGCCATCAGCACCGTAATGGATTTTGGCCGTCCGGTTCCCCGGTTCAACGAGTGTGTCCATGTAGTCAAACAAGGGCGTATGGCACTCCGGGAGGTTACAAATTTCGGGGACCCAATAGTTCATTTGGAGGTTGATATTGGTATGGAAATCGCTGTTCCAAGGTGCGTTCATGTGTTCGTTCCAGATGCCTTGCAGATTGGCAGGGAGGCATCCGGGTCGCGAACTTCCCATCAACAGATAGCGTCCATATTGGAAATAAAGTACGATGAGTCCTGGATCTGACGCACCTGCTTTTACTGCATTTAATCGTTCATCAGTAGGGAGATTTACTGCCTCCGTGGAGCCGAGGTCTAAATCAACGCGTTGGAAGAAGTATTGATGCTCAGCGATGTGATCGTCCCGAATATCTGCATAGGGTCTTGTATCAATATTTGTCAGATAATCTTCGCAAAGCGCGTGTGGGTTACCGCTTGTATCCGTCTGATGGACGTAGCTGGTTGCCGCGGAGAGGAAGAGCGTAACAGCGTCTGCTCCATTGACAGATAGGCTATCTCCTGTTGACTCGACTTTTCCGCCTTCAGTATGCACTTGTAGATAGGCTGAAAACCGTACCCCGTCATCGCCACACTGTCCATCAAGTCGTAGGATGTTGGCTGCAATTGCTTCAACGGCGGCATCCTGTTCACGGGTCATCGTCAGGTCAAAAGCGATTTGTTCAGCTGCATCAGATTCAATTCTGATAACGATAAGGTCGTCCACCGCTGTCACAAAGACTTCTCTTGTAAAGTTGACATCACCGCAGCGATAGGTCGTTTTTGCGATACCGGTGTTTAGATCAAGTTCCCGACGGTAGTGTGTCGCACCCTGATGTGTAAATTCCAGAAACAGATCCCCTAAGGACTGATAGGATTTGATCCGTTCTGGTACGCCGAGCATCGTTTCGTTAGCCAGTTGAGTGGCTTCTTCGTTTTTGTCATCGAACAGGAGTTGTTGCACCTTTGAAAGTGCTTCTAAAGCTTTTGGATTGTTGGTATCGCGGGGCCCTCCGTCCCAAAGGGTTTCTTCGTTGAGTTGGATACGTTCCCGTTCTACGGTGCCGAATACCATAGCACCGAGTCTCCCATTTCCGACGGGTAGCGCGTCTGTCCATGCTTCGGCGGGTTTCTGATACCAAAGTGTAAGATTATCTGTATTTGTCATTATAAATGATACCTTTCAATAGTGTTGATATTCTGGTTGAGACCTTTATACGAAATGTTAGGCTTCTCACGTCGTTTCTGAAAATGATACGTATTAGATATTATAGAGACACGGACCTTGCGCAACGAAAACCGACGTTGTTAATCGAGTGCGAAGGTGTGAACCTGAAACGAGGGGCAACACGCACGTAACGTGGTATGCTCATCCAAGAACCACCGCGTAATACACGGTATGTTTTAAGAGATATAAAATTATTAAGCACGTAGGTTATATCGCCACCGGCAATTGGATTCCGACGGGGTGAAGCGGCATAGAAATCGAAAATATGTTCATCAAGGCACCATTCCCAGACATTTCCTATGATGTCATACACACCGTAATCATTAGGCGGATATTCACCGATCGGTGTTGTCTGTCCGATATTCTCACCGTAGTTTGCTTTCGTTGTATCAATTTGATCGCCCCACGGGTATTTTTTTCCTGTTAACCCACCACGTGCTGCTTTTTCCCATTCTGCCTCCGTTGGTAAACGTTTTTCTGCCCATTGCGCGTAGGCCATCGCTGCGTACCAACTCACATTCACGACAGGATGGTTCGCTGCACCCTTAGGATAGTTATTTCGATGCCAAGTTCTGAGATAATTCCCACTGTGGTAGTCTGTCAATATGCTATTTTTTTCCCATTGTGGACATGCGTCCAAGAATGCTTTGTATTGGTCGTTGGTCACTGGATATTTATCGATATAGAATGCGTTAACATAGACGGGATGCACCGGTTTTTCGCTGGCGTTTGCATCTTCGTCATTGCTGCCCATGAGAAACTCACCTGCGGGGATGACCACCATTTCAGCAGGCACATCAAAGTTTGAAATCGCTGGTGCTGAGGTAATCTCTGACGTAGTTGGAGACAACGCTTCCGAGTTTTGCAATTCGTTTACTGAGGATATTAATTCTGAGGCGGTCTGAGGTGTTTCTGCAGGTATGAATTCTGTGTCCAAAAATTCGCTTTCGTGTGGATCTTCCTGAGAAAGTAGCGTTGTGAGGTGTTCTTGCCGTTTTTGCGTATCTTTCAAGGTATCGCGTGCTTGATTCAGAATATGCCGCCACTGCTCTTCTGTTTTACCGTCTGGTCGGATACGCGCACCCGCGCGTAACGACACACTATAGCGTTTCTGGTGAGCAGCCTCAACGTGAGTTGCGATATCGGCTTCGCTTTGATTTCGAATCTCTGCGATTGAGAGTCCGAGCATCTCAAAATAGTTCACGTCTTCACCAACAACTAAGCCCGATGCCTTCAGAATCTCAGTTGCCTCATCAATGGTGAGACTGTACTGTTGTCCTGCCTGACGCAGGAGTCCGATGCGCTGTTCGTCGGTAATAGTTGGTGAAACTGCTTTGAGTGTGTTGATGAATGCTGTAAATTCCTCGCGTTTGGACACGTGTTATTCCTTTTCCAATTATCAGATTTGCGAGTCTAGCCGTAAGCCGATTAAGGCGTTATATCCATGACACAGCGGAAACCGAGGTGGCTGTTCGCGTATGTAGGATGTGCCGCGGTGCGAGCGGCAACGCGCACGTTTTGTACTTTATTATACCAAGAACCGCCACGCAAAACGCGGAACGCTTTGGTTTTTGTAAAGTTGTTTATGATACCTATTATGCTCTGGTCGGAAACAGGGTTATTGTGTGGCGAAGACTTATAGAAATTCTTATCCCATTTATCCAAACACCACTCAAACACATTGCCTGTCATATCGTACAAGCCGTAGCCGTTCTCAGCATACTTTGCTACGGGCGTAGTTTCACCAACATTTCTACCATAGTTCGCTTTACTTTCATCTATTGAATTTCCACACGCGTATTTTTGGTTCATCAACCCGCCACGCGCTGCCTTTTCCCATTCTGCCTCTGTCGGCAGCCGTTTACCTACCCATTGTGCGTAAGCCATCGCCGCATACCAGCTGACATGAATAACTGGGTGGTCGCCTATGATGAAAGGATAGTTATCCGTATACCAATGATGCAGGTAATAGCCATCGTGGTATTTTGTCCAAATGTGTTCTGTGAGCATCTGCGGCTTGCTCCACTGTGGATTTGCATCCACGAATGCCTTGTATTGCGCATTGGTCACTGGGTGTATGTCCATATAGAATGCATTGAGATAAACGGTATGCACAGGTTTTTCGTCTTTGTGGGCTTCGTTGTCATTGCTGCCCATGAGAAACTCACCTGCGGGGATGAGTGTCATGTCATCAGGTACTGAACCCGTTAATTCGGTATGTGGTGCGTATTTCTCGTTTTCAAGTGAGTCGATGTGTTTTCGTCGCTGTTGAGGATTTTTGAGGGTATCGCGCGCTTGATTTAAGGTCGTCCGCCATTGCTCCTCTGTCTTGCCGTCGGATCGGATGCGTCCTCCTGCGCGTAACGACGCGCTATAGCGTTTTTTGTGAGCAGCTTCAACGAAATTGACGATGGCATCCTCGTTTAGGTTTTGGATATCTTCAATCGAAAATCCCAAAACGTCAAAGTAGTTTACCATCTCGCCGACAACCAAGTTGAGGTCTTTCAGAATTTCGGAGGCTTCTTGAGCAGAAAGTCCGTAATTCTGGGTAGCTTGTTGGAGAAGCCCGATGCGTTGTTTGTCAGTGATGGTCGGCGAGGCTGCTCTGAGGGTGCGGATAATTGTAATGAATTCATCGCGTTTGGACATACTGAAGTCCTTGAGAAAATGCTACTCTATGTTTATAGTAGGTTCTGTAATTACTTTATCTTTGGAAATTGTCATTCGACTGTCAAATTTTGTAGATCTGTTCGTGCCTGTGTGACTGCGTCATCATCAAGCGTGGGTCGCTTAATGATGGAAAAGACATCATAAACTGCGGTTGCCCCGGCGTTACTCAGAGATTTCGCTGTCACCTCAAGCACTTGGTCTAAGTTGTATTTGTAGGTAACATGAATTGGGGATCCTTGTGGTAGTCTTGGCGGTAGTTCGAGGGTACATTCACCCAATTTATATTCGTCAAATAGGTCTATTTCATCCTTGCGTTGATCCTGTTCAAGGCTCTGAACAACCTCAATCAAGACTGAACGTTGATTGTTGTCCACGGTTCCAAACTGATCCGCCATCTCACAAGGAATAGCGGTCATTTTAGGAATCATTACATGGATAATAGATTCGCGTGCTGCGTTAAGAACAACAAGTCCGAGGTTATGCGTGGCACCGTCCGTCACAGTCACTTTAGGGGTGCCATCCGGTCCAATGAACCGTTGGATAACCGCGTCGGATACATCTGCTGTTGCGGTGTCCCCTTCGGATATCTGACGGAGTGTTCCTTGGATCGCTGCCCCGAGGGCGACGGCTTCGTCTGGGTTAATTTCGTTAGGGTTGATCTCTTTACCGCTGATGTTTGTGATCATTTCTCGCACCATTGGCATTCGGGTTGTGCCTCCTACCAATAGGATCTTGTCAATATCTACCCATGTTATGTTTCCTTCGGAGAGGACTACCTCGCAGAGGACTCGGCATCTCTCGAGGAGTTCAGCAGTGAGTTCCTCGAATTTTTCACGTGTCAATTCCACGTGTGTTGTTTTGCCGTTGTATCCGCAAACGATGCGTGCTTGTTCGCGGCGGGATAAAGACTCTTTCGCGCCGATTGCATCGAGTTGAAGGTCTTGATATGCGTGGAGGTCTTGCAACGGGTTTTCACCGTGTTCGACCTCAAACATCTCGGCAACGTAGGTAATAATTTTATCGTCCCAGTCTTTACCGCCGAGTCTGTGATCACCGTTCGTAGCGAGCATCTGTATTTTGGATTCGGAGACGTTCATGATAGTTACATCGAATGTTCCTCCGCCGAGGTCAAACACAAATACGTTCTGATTGGTTCCGATCTGATCGATTCCATAAGCGAGCGCGGCGGCAGTCGGTTCATTCAAGACCTGTAGGACATTCAATCCAGCAATTTTACCAGCATTTCGTGTGGCTTCACGTTCTGCGTCTCGAAAATAGGCGGGGACAGCGATAACAGCGTCGGTGACTTCGGTATTGAGATATGCTTCTGCATCCTGTTTAAGTTTTGTCAAAATCAGTGCGGAGAGTTCTTCGGGTGAATAGTTCTTGCCATTAAAAGTGCGGAAAAACGTCTCTTTTGATTTTCCCATCTCGCGTTTAGCGAATTCGACGATTTGTTCTGGAACGGCTCTGGCATTCTGTTTGGCGATTTTCCCGACGGTGACGATGTCTTCCTCGAACATCGTCACCGATGGGGTAATCCGGTCGCTTTCAGCGTTCGGGATAATCTCTGGCTGTCCATATTCGTCAACGTGTGCGATGGCTGAGAACGTTGTCCCCAAATCAATACCAACAACTTTACCCATCATCTCCTCCTTCTGCGGTCCCAGTGGGTGTATATTTGTGGTTTTCCATTATTTTTTGTAAATATATTCAGGGTATCTTCTGCTTTTAACGCGTTAGGTATGGTGTATTGTTTACGCAAAATCGCATTCCCTTATGAAGATGTAGGATTTTAAATTTTAACTTAACGCGTGCGAGTCGCCACAGCAAACTGAGCGTAGTAAGAGGTTACAGAGGTGTAGAGGGTACTGTTGTGTTAGGTGAGTCTGCTGTGGTTTTAACCTATTCGCCCTGTTTCGCTGACAGCATTTAGGTCCGTTTTTTCCATCTCTGAGGGGTGGCACTTTTACTGGATAACAGAAAGACGATTACCATGACCACCCCTTTCGCTCTCGGTGATCGCAGAGTACCTTGACCGTTTCATGTGCTTTCTTTTCTGCTGCGATGTGCAGCGGTGTATGACGCTTATCGTTCGTTGCCCTCGTATCAGCCCTGTTTTCTAACAGTACTGTTGCTGTTTCGTATGCGTTGTGGGCAGCTGCGATGTGCAGCGGTGTATCCCCGTTTTTGTCCTTTGCGTTGACATTTGCGCCATTTTCTAACAACACGACTGCGACTTCGGCGGTGTCGTCTTCTGCTGCGATGTGCAGCGGTGTATGACCTTTGTAGTTCGCTGCGTTGGTATCAGCTCCGTTTGCTAAAAGTATTACCGCTGTTTTATAAGCATTCCGCCAAGCTGCCCAGTGTAGGAGGGTATAACCAGATTTATCTGTCGGATTGCTATTTATGTAACCTTCCAGTGATACGCCCTTAGCCTCGTAGACATTCCGCCATGCCGCCCAGTGTAGAGGTGTATCCCCGTCTTCATTCCTTGCGTTGACATTTGCGCCGTTTTCTATCAACACTGCTGCTGTTTCGTGTCCATTGTTCCACGCTGCCCAGTGTAATGGATTAAAGTCCTTATCGTTTTTTGCGTTAACATCAGCCCCATTTTCTAACAACACTGCTGCCGCTTCATAAGAATTATGCCAAGCTGCCCAGTGCAGAGGGGGGTAACCGTATTTGTCTTTTGCGTTAACATCAGCCCCATTTTCTAACAACATTACTACTGCTTCATGAGCATTATCGCGTGCGGCATCATGCAGGGAGGTATAACCGTGTTTTTCCATTTGCTTAATCTCGTTGTTAAGATCTTTTCTCTGGGAATAATTGATGGGTGCGTCAAAAGCGTCATGAGGTTCTGGTACCTCGGGTCCGTTTTGTTGCTGCTTCAAAATACTACTCTCCTTTTTACAATGTTGAATGTTTCGCTTAAGTATAGCATATTTTGATGTAATCGCTCAAGCGGTTTACAATCCATACATCTTCAAGAACGAGACGAAATCGAAACCTTGCTAATGTGAACTCACTCAATAGGATTGGACAAATACTATTGCCACGGCACACTCCCCGCTTTCTGCGTTTCTGCTTGAAAGAGTTGACTCATTTCTTTGAAAAGTGCTGTTTCTGTCTGTGAGCTGTCCGTTGTTTCCAGCGGGTCGTTTGACAGATTATAAAGCTCCAACGGTTCAAACGGGCTGTTGTGCAATAATTTGATGTCGCCACGCCGGACGGCATGTTGGCACTGTCCCAAAAACTGTTGCCCTCCTTCTCTTCGCAACCAATAGAGTATACGCTCTGAGAAGTCTTGCTGTTCGCCTTGGAGTGTTTGCCAGATTGAACGTCCTTCAATGCCTTGTGGGATTGGTGTGCCAGCTGCCTCGCATATTGTGGGGAAGAGATCCATAAGTAATGCAACCTGATCGGTAACATGTTTCTCTGGGATATACCCGGGCCACATCGCACACGTGGGTACCCGGATACCCCCTTCGTACATCTCACCTTTTTGCCCGCGTAGGGGCCCGTTGTGCGCCCCGACATTCATTGCCCCGCCGTTGTCAGATGTGTAAATAACGAGCGTATTGGACAGTTGATCGGTATCCGCGAGTGTATCGAGTACGCCTCCGATGCCTGCGTCCATGTGTTCAACAAGGGCGATGTATTTTGCGCGCTGTGGTGAAATATCCGGTTCACGTTCCTGGACCCGCGTTATCCATTCATCCGGCGGTTGGATTGGCGTATGTGGTGCGTTGTAGGCGAGGTAAAGGAAAAAAGGATCGGACGCTTGCGCTTGCGCACGGATGAAATCCATACTCCATTCTGTGAAAAGATCTGTGGCGTGTCCCCTCGGATCAATAGTGTCAAAACCGTGCCGCATATAGTTTATATTGTGTCGGAGATGCGTGTAGTAGTCGTCCATCATATCACCGAGAAAACCGTGGAAATGATCGAATCCACGTTTGCATGGGTGGTTTTCAGGCTCAAGTCCAAGGTGCCATTTGCCGATAAGTGCGGTGCGGTAATCCTTCTGTTTCAACGCAGAAGGGAGTGTAGTGGTATCCCGTCGAAAGTATCCCCAACTGTTTTCTGGGTGGGTGCGAATTACACCGGGGACCCCCACTCTATCAGGATAGCGTCCGGTCATGAGGGATGCTCGACTTGGGGAACAGACGGAAGAGTTGGCGTAAAATCTGGTAAATCGCGTTCCATCTGCGGCAATCCGGTCGATATTAGGGGTCTGAATTGAGGGACCGTTGTGTGCCGAAATATCACCGTAACCGTGGTCGTCGGCAAGGATAAGGAGGACATTGGGCGATTTTGTCATAATTTCTCCGTGAAGATCTTGTAGCGCGGATGTGGTGATTTATTACTAACTACTCAATCCACAAATTCACACCATACAGCGGGTACACCGGTTGGTATACCAATTGGCGACGCTTGGAGTTCTGATACGTCTATGGTTTCCAAACTACCGGTTACTATCGAAAGATTAGTATGTGCTTCTGGCAAATCTTCGGCTTCAATTGCGGCTTTGAATGCTGCGATTGCGGCATCGCGATTGTCTTGTTGATAGTAGGCGATTCCCAAATTGTTGTGTGCTTCAGCGATGGGCACAGCCTTTTTGTGGGAATCAATAGCCGCTTCGGTTCTGCCTTGGTGGGAGTGGATAATTCCGAGGTTGGTGTTTGCCTCTGCTGAGTTTGGATCGCTGCGAAGTGCGCCTTCTAACAAAACTTTTGCTGCGTCGAGTCTGTTTTGGCAGATGTAGACGAAACCGAGATTGGTCTGCACTTCCGTTGAGTCAGGTGCCATTTCCAGTGCTTTCTTGTGCAATGCGATCGCCTCATCGTATTTCCCTTGCCAACTGTACACGAGTCCGAGATTCGTGTGTGGTTCTTCGCCACCGCCAAGCTTAATTGAAGTCTTGAATGCCTGAATGGCACGCGCAAGTTCGCCTTGCAACAGATAGACGAATCCGAGATTGTTGTGCGGTTCCGCGAGGGTTGGGTCGGTTTTAAGTGCGTTTTGATAAAGTTCGATCGCTGCGTCAAGCCGTCCTTGCCAAGTGTAAATCAATCCGAGATTCAGTTTCGCTTCTCCGCCATCACCGAGTTGAATCGCCTTTTCTGATGCGGTTATAGCTGCATCAAGTTTCCCTTGACAGATGTAGGCGAACCCTAAGTTCGTGTATGCCTCAGCGGAGTCGGGATTGCACTGAAGTGCGGTCTTAAGCGACTGAATCGCTGCGTCAAGTTTTCCCCGCCATGCGTAAACGACACCGAGGTTGGTATGCGGTGCCGAGAGATTCGGATCGAGACGACGTGCTTTGAGATGCAGGGTAATTGCTGCCTCCAATTCCCCTTCCCAAGCGTACAAAGCACCAAGATTGGTATGTGGTGCTGCCAGATCAGGGGCAACGAGAATCGCTTTGTTTAAAGCATCTTTCGCTGCATCAAGTTGTCCTTGGTCGATGTCATCACATGCCTGACGATTCAGGGCTCGTGCGCGTTCAATGTGTTCAGCCATGCGGATTCCATTAAGTTAATGTCTGCAAAACCGGGCAGTTAGTTCTTTTAACGAACCCGCTGCACCGGGTTTGCTTAATCTATTATTGGGATTTGAGGTTTCCCCATGTGGTTGCGAGTTTGCCAGCAGGTTCGACAGGCAGTAGTGTCACTAATCCCTTCTCCATCAGTTCGTTTATATCGTCTTTTTCCAGTACGGAAGCGAAGATTGCAACCTCATAGAGCATACCGTCAAGTGTCTCTGAGGTATTGTTAGTCCAACCGCCGATGTTGACCTCAGTGTCATTCTGGGGCCCTGGTTTACCCATCCCACCAACAGAACCGATTTCAACGCCATTTTCGTAGATCTTGATGGTGTCTTTTGCGTCATAAGTTGCGGTCATATACAACCAGACATCTTTCTTGACTTGTCCTTGACCCCAGGCACCTTTCCAACCGTCTCGCGCAAAGTAAGCTTCCCAACCGGTGCCATTGCCGCTTGTCCTAAAGGCGTAATTGGCTATCGTGCCACCTGCGGGTCTTTTTCCGAGAATATGTCCAAAACCGTTCTCGGTTTTGTTGACATACACCCATGAAGTAATTGACCATGCCTTTTCCAGATACATACTCTTGGAGTCTGGAATGATAACCCTATCATTTACGCCGTCTAAACTGAGGGCAGGACCATCAGGCCCCTTGACCCATTTTCCGCCTTGAAGTTCACCATGGTTGTCGTTTCCAGAAATATCTTCGATATCCTTGCCTTTACCTTCGTCGAGCAGCCAAATTCCCCTTGCGGTTTCAAAGTCGATCTCCGCGTGCGTATGTACTGCGAAGGTCAGACTGATAGCGATGATCGCTAAGCAAGTTATAATGGATTTCATTGTTGCCTCCTTAAAGATTTGCCAAATAGATGCAGTGAGTTGTTTGGGAAACACACTGACTGCATCCAATTTGACGCATCTGTTATCGAGATTTGAGACTTGCCCACGTCGTTGCGAGTTTGTCAGCAGGTTCAACAGCCGTTAGTGTCGATAGCCCCTGATCCATCAGGGTGTTTATGTCTGCTTCTGACAGGGCGACACTAAAAAGTGCGACCTCAGAGAGCATGCCATCAAGTGTCTCCGAAGTGTTGTCGGTCCAACCGCCGATGTTGACCTCAGTGTCATTCCGAGGTGCCGGTCCACCCATTCCGCCAACAGAACCGATTTCAGCCCCGTTTTCATAGATCTTGATGGTATCCGTTCCGTCATAAGTTGCGGTCATGTACAACCATTCACCTTTTTTTACGGATCCTTGATTCCAAGCCCCTTTCCAACCGTCTCGCGCATAGTATGCTTCCCAGCCGGTCCCGCTGCCGCTTGTTCTGAATGCGTAATTGGCTACTGTACCAGATGCGGGTCTTTTGCCGAGGATATGTCCAAAACCGTTCTCGGTTGTGTTGACGTACACCCATGAAGTGATTGTCCACGCCTCTTCGAGATACAAGCTGTCGGCGTCTTGGATGATAACCCGATCATTGTTTCCGTTTAGACTGAGGGCAGAACCACCGTTGGGTCCGTCGACCCATTCTCCGCCTTGAAGTTCACCGTGATTTTCGTTTCCAGACATGTCGTTGATAACAGTGCCGTCACCTTCGTCAAGTAGCCAAATTCCCCTTGCGGTTTCAAGGTCAATCTCGGCGTAAGTATGTACTGTGAAGGTCAGACTGATGGTGATAATCGCTAAGCAAGCTATAATAAATCTCATTTTGTCTCCTGAAAAAATTGGTTTACTATAAACCGAACCGCGTTGATAGGTTAAAATTAACAATCTACTGTTCTGAGTTGACCGCCTGAATTAAGGCGATGATGTATCCAAATTGAAAAGCCCATGCCTGTCGCACTCTGCCAGAAACTCCGGGCGGCGATGGATCGTCTGGATGCCCCGGGGCATGGTCAGGCATTAACATGTAGGGGTATTCTACATCTCGGAGGGTTTGCGCAACTCTGTGCATGTCAAGGTGTCCCTCATCGGGCCACACCTCTTGGAAATTGTGCAGTCCACCGCGAATGTTACGAAAATGAATATTGAAAAGTTTCTTCTGTTCGCCGAAATACTGGATAATTTCATAGAATTCAGTACCCGGATCGTCTAAACCTTCCGACACAGTGCCACAGCAGAAGTTAAATCCGTGGTAGGGACTCTCCGCAATTTCAGCGTAACGTTTCATACCATCAAAAACGGGGTAGTTCCAGCGTTCGACACCTCTCAAGATAGGTGCGGGTGGATCGTTAGGATGACATGCCATCTGGATCTTGTTTTCTTCAGCGACTGGAATTATACGCTCAAGGAAATAAGCGATCCGATCAAACGCTTCTTCGCGACTTACCTCACCTGCTTCTGAAAGTGTTTCATTATCGTACTTGGAGAAATCGAACGTGCTGTAGCTGGAGCCGCCACGTCCGAATGTGCTCTCAGTTCGTTGATTTTGCAGGATGCAAAAGTTATAGTTCAAACCTCGTAAACCTGCTGCCGCAGCATTCTCAATTATCTTACAAACCGCATCGATATCTTTATCGCGCTGTGGATCTTGTGCAAGCGTAATGCTTCTCGGCATTCCGATATGAATCATTTCAAGACTGACACCGGCTTGCGCTGCTTCTTCCTTATGTCGAATCAGCGTTTCGGTTTCGGTGTTCTCAGGGGTGGTATCCATGTGTGTTACACCGTGCCGAGCAAGGAATGTCAACTCTTTCGGAGATGTTCCGATGCCTTGAACACCGACGTGCATCTCCGCTTTTTTGCGGGATTGCGTCTCAGGTCTATCCATCGTTTTGTTCTCCTTATGACAATTGAATATGCTAAACCGTTCGGACTTAAGAGGATATTCACGCATTATAGCACAGTTAAAAAACTTAAGTCAATTCAAAAAAGTCAACAGAAAATTTTCTGGACAGTTGATCAATTCTATGCTATGCTAAATCCGCAGAATCTCATAAAATTACGCAACAGAGGAGAAATGATGGCAAACGAAGACTATACCTCGCGTGTACCGTATTATACGTTCGCAGACACATTGGAAGAGCAGGAAGCACAGTTGGAGACGAATCCGCTGATGCAACGGCTTAACGCTTATCGGAAAACGTATGAAGGTGACCCGCACCGTCCGATTTACCACTACATCAACCCTGAAGCGATGCTCAATGATCCGAACGGTCTCTGTTTCTGGCAGGGACGCTGGCATCTCTTTTATCAGGCGTATCCACCTGAAGATACACGGCAGCATTGGGGACACGCAATTAGCGATGACCTCATTCACTGGCGCGACCTGCCTTATGCGATTTATCCGAACCCAGAAAGATGCTGTTTTTCCGGGGCGACACTTGTAGAAGAGGATCGCGTGATCGCAATGTATCATGGCACAGTCGTCGGCAACATGGTAGCCGTATCAAGCGATCCGTTGCTTCTGAATTGGGAAAAAGTATCCGGCAAAGCGGTGATCCCAGCGCAACATGCGGACGGCACGACACCTGTTTACCGCGTCTTTGACCCGTGTATCTGGAAGAAAGACGACATGTATTATTCGCTTTCCGGTGGCACACTCCCACACGGACCCGGCGGTAAACCGATTCGTGCCAATTTCCTGCTCCGTTCAGCGGACCTCGCAAACTGGGTCTACCTGCACCCGTTCGTTGAAGATGATATGTTCACATTGGTGGGTGATGATGGTGCGTGTCCATATTTTTGGCCCATCGGTGACCGACACATGCTCCTTTTCTTTAGTCATATGAGCGGTGGACAATATCTGCTCGGTGATTATGACACTGCGCGCGATAAGTTCGTCGTAACAGCAGGTGCGAAGAACAATTTCGGCGCAGCATCGCCTGCGGGGGTCCATGCACCTTCAGCAACACCTGATGGTAATGGTGGACTGATTGTTATCTATAATATGAATCCGGCGAAACCTACCAAGGGTTGGAACCAGATCATGACGCTGCCGCGTCGCCTGACACTCCTTTCCAGAGATGAAATCGGGATTGAGCCTGCGGGTGATATTGAATCGTTGCGGTATGAGCATCGGCATGTTGATGCGATGACCCTCCCTGCCAACGAAGAGATTGTGCTTGATGGCATAAATGGCAATGCGATGGAACTTGAACTCGAAATCGACACGAAATCGGCGCCGATGGTTGAACTGAATGTGCTCCGTTCACCGCAGAAGGAGGAGTTCACCCGTATCGCGTTCTTCAGAGAACGTGGCATGCGTAACCTGAATTCCGATGTTAACGTGCGTGATAGCCTGTTAACGATTGATTCATCGTATTCGTCAGTGGCATCAGATGTCCTTTCGCGTGCGCCTGAAACTGGAGCAATCTCCGTCGCACAAGGCGAAACGCTGAAGCTGCGGGTGTTTGTTGATAAGAGTGTGGTAGAGGTATTCGCTAACGGAAAGCAGTGTGTCGCGATGCGCGTCTATCCGGACAAGGAAGAGAGTGTTGGTGTGTCGTTGCGTTCGCAGGGACAAGCGTGTGAACTTAAATCGCTGGATGCTTGGCAGATGAAAAACATTTATGCTTAACTCCCAGCACAAAGGAGAAATTTTAATGATAAAGCAGTTTCTCTTCTATCTATGCTTCTGCTGTGTATTTGCATCTCTCACTTATGCCTTCGATACCCCTAAGCTTTTTACAAAAGATAATGTACTTGCCGCGGGGTGTTATAATGATGGATTCAGCAGTAGTGATATGACACTTATTATCCAGCTCACCGTCGGAAAGGATGTTATTTTTGACGAGGGCTTCGAGGTAAGATATCATGTTCCTGACAAAGACGTTGATGATTGGACTGAACTCGAATTTGACGATACGAACTGGAAAAAGGGCATCATCAGCATCGGTTACGGTGATGGTGATGACAATACGGAAATCAAATCAGGGGAGGTTGGTTCACTTTACACGCGTTATCACTTCGATGTACCTAAAGCGGTTACATCAAAAAAAATTATGTTTCGGATTGACTATGACGACTCCTACATTCTATGGATGAATGGGGTTGAAATCGCACGTTCAGCCAATATCGCTACACTCTCGCCTATAGGCGAAATTCCTGTATGGGATGTGTCGAAAATTGTAGATTCGATGCCCGATGTTGAGGCAACGAAAGTACCTAAAGGAAAGCCGAACAAAGACCGTTGGAAGAAACCTGTAACACCCAGGGAGCGGGACGTACACGAGACAATTCATGAATTTGAAATTGATGTTGAATTTGGTGGCGGATCAGCGTTGTCCGTTGAAGCTGCAGACAAATTAACAACGACCTGGGCGGCACTGAAGGACCATTTAGATTGACAAGAATCATCTTTCTTTTCTGAGACTAACCTCTATTTGAGTAAGGGCATCTGGTATGGCAGATACTTGGGAAAAACTGGAAGGTAAAACCTATCCGGATACAGTAGCAGAACAGTTCGCTGTCCTTGAGACGGATGAGACATTACGCGACTACAAAAAACGGAGAGAAGCGTGGGCTTCGGATCCTTACCGTCCCATCTATCACATGTCTTCCTTCTATGGCATGGGCGATGCAAACGGACTCTGCGAATGGCAGGGCATGTATCATCTGTTTTATCAGTTTGGGCCTCCAGATGTTGGTCGTGTCCATTGGGGACACTGCTATAGCGAAGATTTGGTGCATTGGCAAGATCTACCCCCTGCTTTGTATCCTGATACCGAGCTGCACTGCTTCAGCGGTCAGTGTCTCGTCGAAAATGATAGGGTTATTGCGATCTATCACGGCAAAATGTCGGGAAATAGTATTGCTACTGCGAATGATCCGCTCCTCCTCAATTGGAAAAAGCATCCAGATAACCCTGTCATCCCGAATGTTGAGACCAATGAATATGAGCAGCCGTATAACGTTTTTGATCCGTGTATCTGGAAAGAAGAGGATGGGTATTATTCTATTTCTGGAACGTCGGCGAACGGTTGGATCCGCGAACGGCGTAGGTCAGCCTCACATCTGTTTTATTCGAGAGACTTAGCGCATTGGGAATATCTCCATCCGTTGTTGATTGACGATGTGTTCTGCGATCTCGGTGAAGATGGTGCGGTGCCTAATTTCTTGCCAATCGGAAACGATAAATACATTCTGCTTCTCTTCAGTCATAAACGTTCGGCGCGTTACTACATCGGTGAATACGACCGCGGGACCCACAAATTTACACCTGAATATCACGGCAGGATCAACCACGGTACCTTCGGTGGTGGGATGGTCTCCTGTCCTTCTGCGACGATAGATTCTCAGGGTCGCTGCATCGCCATTTTAAACTGCTCAGATGGCAGACAGAGTGAGGCGGCAGCATCGGGACTATGCATGACGCTCCCGTGGCAACTGACGTTGAAAGCGGACAATGCACTGGCGATAGAACCGGTTGAGGAAGTGAAAAGTCTACGCAGCGGGCATACCCGTCTCACGGATATTACCCTCTCAGCAAACGATGAACGCGTTCTTGATAATGTAGCAGGCAAAGCGATTGAGATAAAATTGACCGTGGAGATGGGAACAGCACGGGAAGTCGGTCTGTACGTATTCCGTTCACCGAGTGGAGATGAGCGGACAAAGATCTCTATCTATAACCACAGGCACGGTAAAACGAACGATAGTTTGCAGATTGACACATCCTATTCCTCTTTGCGTACAGACCTTGTCGGCAAACCGCCTGAGAGTGCCCCGTTCCGTTTGAGTAGCGACGGTAAAGCGCACCTCCGTATCTTCCTTGACCGTAGCCTCATTGAAGTTTTCGCCAATAACGGGGAATGCCTGCCAGAATGGGCGTTTCCGAGGAAGGGCATTGACAAACTCTTTCCGTTATTCTCGCGGCAGTGTGCTGTTGCACGTGCCTATCCGCTGCAAGAGGAGAGCAACGGCATTTCGCTTTTCGCCATTGGTGGAGAAGCGAAAGTTATTTCGATGGATGTGTGGCAGATGCGCTCCATTTGGCCCGAGTTAAAATATCGTGAAGGGGAATAGTACTTATAGGACAGGAAATAGTCCTTTGAAACCCAGAAATCTTTGACGCGGATTGTAAATTTTGATAAACTTTACAATAGATTTGCGAAAATCATTGCGCGATTCCTTTGTTGGCAGCATCAGCACATTCTGAAAAAAGGAGGAAAGTCGTGTCAGTTACAACAAAAAAATGGGTACTTGATACCGTCGAGAAATTATCCACTACTGAGCTCGAGGAATTGAAGCGGTATTTGGAATACCTCGTCTGGAAATCGGAAATCCCAATAGAAAGTTTAGGAAACCCGCAAGATTCATCCAAATTTAAGCGAAAAGGTCAACCCAAGCGGATCTTAGCAGCTATTAACAAATCACATGATATGACACCAGAAGACGCGGAGGCATTGCTAAACGCGATTAAAGAAGGAGAAATCCCAATGCGTTTTGATTCTGTCTTCGACGAGTCGGAAAGCAAATAGTTAATAGACTATCTTTTAGAAACATCTACGTGCAGCTTCTTAATGGCACATGTCCCTCACGTTACCGCTCATTTCGATTCCCTGTCTGACCACAATGACTATCTCTTTACTTGTACGATTGTTAGGGGCGAAATTCTTTTTGGAATTCAGAGACTTCCGATAGGGCGCAAGCGGCGAGTTTTGGAGAATCAAGCCGTTAACTTGTTTGAAGAACTGTCCTGTTTGGCAATCCCAAAGGAAGCTGCCGATTACTATGCTCCGATGAAGAAGTACGCGGAACAACACGGAACTGCTTTGTCAGAGAACGATCTTTGGATAGCCTCGACTGCTATGGCACTTGATGCAATTCTCGTCACCGCTGACTCAGATTTTCAAAGGATTGCTGAATTCGGATTAAAACTTGAAGATTGGACACATTGATTTGGGAGGATGTGGACTTCTTTTTGAAAATCAAGATGAACAGTTTCTGGATTTCTTTATAATTCTAACACAGCTTCTGATGCAAAATGGAAACTAACCTATGCTTTGTTTAACTGTTATTCTCACGGTCTATATCCTATTTTTCTCAATACAATTGACAGCAACGGCGCAAAGCGTCAACATTCCCGAACCTGTCCCTCCGCCAGATGCTGTTCGCAAAACTTTTAACCTGGATCCATTTTATGAACAGTGGATTGATATAGAAGGATTGCCCGTTGTCGCATCGGCGAAGGTGGATCCTTATGCCCTAAAGGAAGCAGCATGGCTCATTCGGCAGATGATCGGGCATCGTCAGGATGTGTTGCATGCACTCGCAAAAAATAACGTGCGTTTCGCTGTGATGGCACATAGCGAACTGACGACCCAAATTCCTGAACATAGTGATCTCCAGCCTGATTACTACTGGGATCGACGCGCACGCGGTTTGGGCTCCACGCCAGCAAGACCCGCTGTAAGTTGTGGTGAGGAAAATTTGCTTAACTATTCAGGAGACCCTTACTCGACTGAGAACATTCTGGTACACGAATTCGCGCATGCGATTCACCAGATGGGATTAAATACGGTGGATCCGGATTTTGATGATCGTCTTAAGGTGCTATATGATGCTGCAGTCGAAAAAGGGTTATGGAAAGACACCTATGCTATTACAAACAAGGCGGAGTACTGGGCTGAAGGCACGCAGTCTTGGTTTGACACCAACCGAGCAAACGATGACCAACACAACCATGTTGACACCCGCGACAAGTTGAAGGAATACGACCCCGCACTTGCAGCACTGCTCACTGAAGTTTATGGCGATATGGATTGGCGATATACGCAAGCGGTGACCCGTTTAAGTCTCTTGCATCTCCAAGGGTTCAAGCCTGAAGCGTCACCGAAATTTGAGTGGCCTGCTGAGTTAATAGAGTTGACAGCGTTCTATCAGCAATTGAAGGATCCGAACAGCGATGGTGGTGACAGGTGGATAGACTTGGAAGGACACGATCCGAGTTTGCTGCCAAATCTAAGATCAGGTAATAGCCAGACCGAAACTGCGATCATCTTTGTGAATCTCACCGAAGCCGAGATTGCCTACTATTGGGTAGATGGCGCGGGTAAGGAGCGGCACTATGGCAAGGTTGCCGCTGCTGATTTTGTTAATCAGCATACATACGCTGGGCATATCTGGTTGGTTAAGGATGCCGATGATAGTAACCTTGCCGTGTTCCGTGCCGAGGAAAAAACCGGACGGGCACTTGTTAGTGCAGACTAAGAGGGATCAAAGTGAATCAGGTTGTCCAAAAGGTTACTGCGTTTATCGTGCGTGAAAGGAGTGGTGTCAAAGAGTTACTCGTATTTAGACATCCGACTGCGGGTGTCCAAATTCCTGCGGGGACTGTTGAAACGGATGAGGATATTGAAGCTGCTGTGAAGAGAGAAGTATACGAAGAAACAGGCTTACGGTTTGTAGAAATTGAAAATTATCTGGGCTGTTTTGAAAATGAATTGGAAGATAACCAAAGAATAATCGCGGCAGCAACGCAAGTTTATATCGAACCCAACTTAAGTGCAATTCCCTACAAGCGAATGCTGCCCAAGGGGCTTACCGTTGATTATCTTTCCACACAGGAGGATTTTACACGCATTTCGTACATTGAATACGAGTATGACCAATTTTACAAACCCATACACATTGACGCTAACATTACCGGATGGGTACCGAATGAGAGTTTAAGCGCGCAAAAAAAGAGACATTTTTTCCATCTGTCCACACAAGAGGAAACGGCGGATGCGTGGGAATTAAAGAGTGATCTGGGACACATTTTCAAGCCGTACTGGACTCCGCTTTCGCCGAAACCGGAAATTATACCACCACAAAATAGATGGTTGGATTTTGTCTATGAGAAAATCTGAATTGTAGTAAAATAAATGTTAGAATAAATTGAGATACTAACTTTTCAGTTAGCATGTTGGAAAACGGAGTAGAAGAATCATGAAAAATCTTAAACTGACTTCACTCGGACAAATTCCGGAAGCCGACATCACCTTTGGAGATCTGACAGTATTCGTCGGTGAACAAGCAAGTGGGAAGAGTATCCTGCTCCAGCTTGTGAAGTTAATTTTGGATGCCGACGATATTACAAAAACCCTTAAAAAACACGGCTTTGATTGGCACAAAAAAATAGAACATTTTCTATCTCTTTATTTCGGTGAAGGGATGCAGGGCATTTGGTCCCCCGCCGCCACAAAAATCACCGTTGACAACGAAGCGTTTGAACTTGACAAAATACTAACGAAAAAAGGCAGAAAAAAAGCAGAATCTCTCTGCATGATACCCGCACAACGGGTGATGACACTCAAAGATGGATGGCCGCGTGCCTTTACAGACTATGCTATCGGTGACCCATACATTATTAAACAATTCAGTGAACAATTGCGACTGTTGGTGGAAATGAAATTAGGGGCTAATGAAGATACCATTTTCCCGCAGGTGGGCCGCTTGGATAAAGTCATCCGCGATGCAATTGGGGAAAGTATTTTCGGAGGGGCTAAAGTTAAATTGGATCGTTCTGGTTTACGTAAACGGATTGTCTTAGACATTGCGGACAGCCAACTGCCGTTTATGGTTTGGTCTACTGGCCAGAGGGAATTTGTACCGCTTTTGATGGGATTGTACCGATTAATGCCATCAGGTGGCGCGGGAAAAAAAAATAACCTCAACTGGGTCATTATTGAAGAACCGGAAATGGGACTATATCCAAAAGGCATTACGGCTTTACTTACTATTCTTTTAGATTTGTTGAAGCGCGGCTACAAAATCATTGTCTCTACGCATTCATCTCAAATACTTAACTTTGTGTGGGCGACACAATTGTTAGTCAAATGGAACGCGGGACCAGCATCTTTGTTAAAATTATTAGATGTAAACGCGACACCTTTTTCCAAGGAACTGGCGAAAACGGGACTTCAGGAAAAGAGATTCAAAACCTATTATTTTTCTGGTGATGACAAGGTCAAAGATATTTCAACCCTGGATCCTGAAGATCCTGATAACACTGTTGCAGATTTTGGGGGACTTACAGCGTTCAGCACAAAGGTTTCCGAGGTTCTCTCTGAAGCTATACGGAGGGGAGAAGCTTGAATTTTGCTGATGTAGTTCAGGGTACGCC
>PYJC01000131.1 GCA_003635255.1 Candidatus Poribacteria bacterium
CTGAGACATCTGACCTTGCTTGAGACGCACCTCTGCTAAAGCCACTTCAAGCGAGGCTACAGTCGCTTCGGTTGAGGCATCTAACGTCTGCTGAATCACTGACGCATCCGCGCATCTATCATAGCCAAACGCTGACAACAAGCCACGATCCGGGCGAACTTTACTCTGGATTTCAGACACCGTCTCGGCACCCGATAACATCCCTAACACCACGAAAACTAACTTGTCTGTCGGACGATACACAACTGTTTTCTGCGGAATGTTCACCAAGTCATGGAGTGGCTGAAATACTTCACGAACCCGCAACACCTCACCCAGGGCACACAACGGTGCCTGAGGGGTTGGAATCCATTTTTTCCGATTGTGCTTTTTCCGTTTTCCTGCTATACTTCTTTTTGCCATTGAGACCTCCAAAAAGGTTAGGTTATCTATATGATAACCTTTTGAACGTCTCAATGGCACATCTTTTCTACATTCACACACCTTTCAAACAAGAATGACATTACGCTTTCATTGGACAAAAATAAGGAAACTAAGAGAAATAGCTGAGCGTAAAAACAAAATAAATTTGAAATTTCTTGCTGGATGTGGTATACTTAACATGAGTTGGTATCATAAAATTACTGTTTGGAAGTTTTCGGATTCAACCTGCAGTAGGGCTACTTAGACAAAACTTGCCTAACCCACGAATAACCGCACAAAAAAAGATAGGAACATATTGTGAAATCTCCTGATAAAGTCTCATCTAAATTGCGAAAAGTTGAGAAAGAAATAGACAACCATTATAAATCTAACCCGCTAGTAGAACTTCCGTTTGCAACTGCTGCTTGGTCTTTGTTAGCGTTTGCTGAATTTGAGAGTCTGAAACAAGTATCCAACGTGTCAACCTCCCAGGAGCTAGAAACGCAGAGCGATAATTTTATTAATGAACTTAAAGAACCCATGTTTTGGTTATTTCGTGCTTGTGAGCAAGGGGGGCAAATTCCATCTGCTTATGATGATGATGTTTTCCAAGCTTCCTGGGACTTATTCAAGTTAGGAAAAAAATATCAATGGTTTGAGGCAGCATACACTTATGCCAGTAATGGTTTGATTAAATTAGAACTTGAGGGATCAACTATTCAACCGGCAAAGGAATTTTTTAAAGGAATGGAGTACCAAGCTTATGGTCGTTTGATTAAAGCGCATCAGACAGATGAAGGGATATCTTTGATAAATGTTGACGATTTTCACTTAGTAAGAGAGGCAATCAGCTCCTCTGTAAAGGTAGTAGAAGGCAACAGATTTTCTTATAAAATGAATCCACGAATGGTTTCTGATGTAATAAAAACCATGAGCCCTGGTTATGACATGGCGTTTTCATTGCCGCCCGAATGGCGGTTTAGTCGCTACTCGTTAGGAGATTTTCGGAAGGTGTTTGAAGCAATTTTAGCTATTGCCTCTATTCACTTTAGAGCGTGGAGGATAGCCATAGAGAAAGAATGTGATAACATGGGTTATCTTGATTGCATTTATGTGCCGACCTGCAATGAATTGCTAAGGCGGGTTGCTAGGTATTCAGGAGTTCCAGATGCAAAAGTCCTGAGCATCTTTGACGATCTGACCTATGGGAATAGAGGTATTTTACATCCCGATCCTGCTTTGCAGCCTTTGATTAAACTGAATTCAAATCACTATGCAATTATGCCTAGCTTATGGATGTCGCTTTCACCGGAGCGAAATTTGACTGTGATACTTAATAGGATACCATCTGAAAGGGAAATTTACGCGGAATTAGTCGGCGAACAAGAAGAACTTATGAAACGACGTTTTACCACCGATTTGTCTACTGAGGGTTTTCAGTTTATTGAGGGGAATGTATCGTCGGACTTACCAGATATTGATCTCGCTATCATTAGGGATTCTGAAAAAGCGTGTTTACTCTTAGAGCTCAAATGGTTCATTGGCCCGGCAGAATTCCGTGAAGTTATTGATAAATCTAAGGCAATTAAGAAGGGAGTTTGCCAATCGCTTAAATTTAAACAGGCTTTTGCGGCTAGCCATGAACCATTGTTGGCAAAACTCGGAATTGATACCGATTATAGACTTGAAACGGTAGTTGTTTCACAGAATTGGATAGGATATGCGAATGTTCAAAATCTGGAAGTGCCTGTAATCCTTGCTGACCATCTCATAGCGAAGTTGAAAGCGACAGAGAGTCTCCGATCTACGATGGATTGGCTAAAAAATCGAGAGTATCTGCCTAAAGAAGGAAAAGATTTTGAAGTTCATGGGATTACTTCTACAATCGGCAAGTGGAACCTGAAGTGGTCTACCACTCGCCCACTCATTAAAGACGCATTTTTTCCTTTGTAATATGCTTGTCCTAATTGCCAACTTTATGTTAAAATAATTGCTAAAGTTCATGAGCAACTGGCGCGAGAACAGTTTAAGGCTACTCATGACACAATTACAGATTTTTCCACTGCGTAAGTGAAAAATGAATAGCAATTTTGGGGGCGAAATCATGCTAAATGCGTATATAAACACGCAATCATCTATAGCAGCAAATATCGGTTTTCTCTTCACTGAAGGAGAAAAATCAGATACTTCAAAGCTCTTCTGGCAGAGTACTGAAGTATTGCTTAAATTTGCTTATCCTACGGCAACAATAGTTGAAAGCGTAAGTTTTCCGTCCGGTGAAGAAGATAAACAGCAGATTCCAGTACCTTCTTTGCCACAAAAACGTCTTGCTTTTCCTACCTACGATGAGGAAGACATCCTTAAGTGGGATGTTGCCATACCTCCACCGCCCCGTCCATCTGGAACAATTCGGGTTAGGTTAAAATTCAAAGGGCGAAGGAAACCGATTCCTATTGAGGACCCCTCCGAAGAATAGGCTTGATCATTTATGACTGTTTTAGAAACAACTTACCATTGGTATCGTTTAGTAAGCGGGTCTGAGCTTGAACAAGGAGACATTCTGGAGAATTGTCCCGTATTTTCCCCACCTGCCAATCTGACATTAAGTTCTTTAGAAACAGTAACGGAATTTATCTGGGAACAACAAGATGTGATTATCATGTCTCAAAGCTGCGATTTAGTTGAGGGCAGGGAGAAAATCGAGGAAGTCTTGCTCTGCGCTGTATGGCATCGTTCGGATCTTACGGAGGGACATCTTTCTACAGACAAAGGTATGGAAGAAGCACGTAGAGGACAACTTCCAGCTTATCACGTACTCAATGAATGTAAATTAGCACAAGTAGAAAAAGGATTTAGGGTTGTCGACTTTCGCTATGTTTTCACGCTTCCATTAGATTTTTGTAGAGAGTTCGCGGCAAAATCCCAAAATCGGATTCGCCTGTTGCCTCCATACAGAGAACACCTCTCTCAGGCTTTCGCCCGTTTTTTCATGCGGGTGGGTTTACCTACTGATATTCCTCGGTTCAGATAACCACACCTATTTAACAGCGGCGGACGAAGTAGTTCCCTCTAAAAGACTTGTTTTCCAACACTTACAAACGCGTATTATTCAGAGCAGCTCAAAGGAAAGGTTAATAGAATCTTCCAGTTGATTATAAAACACGGTGGATCTCATGGATGATTTAATTCATAAAAAGGTTATATTGAGTTTACTTGATAGCGATACCAAATCCGCAAACGAAATTGCTGACGAGATTGGTCAACCGTCGGTAACTGTAGAACACCAACTTACTATACTTGATTCAGCAGGTATCTGTGAAAAAGTAAGCAATGGCGAAATGAATCAGTATGTTGTAAAAAAAGATATTGAGACTTTTGCACAACTGGTCAAGGAATTCCTTTTAAATAAAGAAAAGCATACGGATCAAATAGAGCAGTTTATTACTTCGGAATATTACCTCAACAGAATTGATGATAAACTCGTAGATTATGTTCTTAACCGCTTTTACCTCAATTCGGTTTATCAAGACGATGAGACTAAAATGGGTATCCAAAGAATATTACTTGCGTCCCCCTCAGGTTTGCTTTTCGCTTTATATGGTGACACGACAATTTTTAGTGAATCGCAGTCAAATTGGGAACGTTTAGATTCTTCAGATGAAACCCGTGAGTGGTTCACTCAAATCCTTCATTCACAATTCATGACACCATTATTGGAAATGCTTATTGCTGATATGAAGGTTACCACTTACGGTTTTCTCTATGCTAAACTCCAACTTCAAGTGGCGCAGGTAAGTATCCACGTAAATGTAGCAACCGTCCACGGAAAGTACGTTGAGGCAGCAGCAGGCGGGAGTTTCACTTTACTTAAAGCAGCAGAGGCGTTGCGTGCTGGACACTTGACTTCGGCTGTTGATCCAATGATCTTTTGCGATAACGGTGTAGCACTTCTTCATCTTCGAGAGTTTCAAATGGCTCTCGAAAGTTTTGATAAAGCACTTAACGCAGTGCCAAATCCAATTCAAAAAGCAATTGTTCTGAACAACAAGGGTTGGGCTTTTCTCAATCTCAAACAGTATCAAAAAGCAATTGAATGTTTTGAAGAAGGTATTGCCTTTGATCCAGAAGGTGAAATTTCCTTATTACGTGAAAATAAACAGGTAGCTGAGGAATACTTAGTTCGTGCAACTGACGCTGATAACCTAACTGATCCGACCCAAATCCGTTTTGTTCAGGATCAACCTGTTCCTTTTGAGGAAACGCGCCTCTACGAATTCAAGGAAGTCAAGGGCAGAAATCCAGCTAATCGAATTACAAAAGACGCTGATGAGTATACCGTTGCGTTTCTCAATAGTGAAGGCGGACGTATTTTCTGGGGAGTAAGGGATAGTGATAGAACCACGGTAGGTGTAACTCTCAACGATCAAAAGAGAGACGAAGTCCGACGTATAGTGTCTGAAAAACTTGGGTCTATAGATCCGCCAGTCAGCGTTGAAGATTGGCACCTTGAATTACATCAAGTCTATAACTTTGAGGGAGAAACTATAGAGGATTTATGGGTTGTTGAACTTCTAGTCCTACCTCCGCAAGAAAGAGGCATCTTTTACACAAATAGTGGAGAACTTTTTGTCAAGACACCAGGAGGTAAGCAGAAATTATCAGGACCACAGGTAACAGAGTTTATTCGCAGTCGTTTTCAGAATGATACAGAAACGGACTAAATCAACTACGACATCAAGTATCGTATGGGTTTGGGAAATTGACGCAAGTTTTATATGTCAATTTTTTGACTTTCTACATTATATATGTTATCATACATAAATAGATTATCATATATAATGTAGCAGCTTATGAAAAACCGAAGCAGCCTCGCCTATAAAACGAGCTGTCCACCAGCCAAATTAATTAACAAACGTTAACCGATGAAATTCGCATTTTATGAACAACTTGAAAACGAATCCAATCCATCAAGTGCCACAAAGCCAATCAAACACTATGCTCGTGGCACTTTGAAAAGAGATAGACAAAAATTAAAATTGCCCAATTGTTCACGAAAATTCCAGAGACATAGAATTCAAAAACGTCATGATCCAACGGTTTGACTGCGTTCGTGCTGTTTACAAAGGGCAAAAAAGTATCGTGAACAATTTCGTGAACATTTGTGAACATCTTAGCAAAAAAATTATCGTTCACAGAATCTATTGCACTCACAAACCCACGCATTGAGTGGGTTCACAACCGCGTATACTCCGAACATGAAAATTGAACACATCGCCAATGTTCATGAATGTTCATGAAAATCCGTGCCATGTTCACGAAATGTTCATAATTTACGTCCGAAAAACCCATTGTCCACGAAACCAGAAAAAAATTAACAAATAGTTAATTTTTAGAACTTATGCAGACAGGCGATAAAGGATTTCCTTACGACAAGTGGATGTCTACATTTGGATCTTTAGTTATCAAACTCACGTTAGGATTAAGCCCTTCGCCCACCCATAAAATTTCATAGCAACTTTCACAGCATCCATCAGCAAAAACCGATCTAAACCCAGTCACTGTATGGGTTTACAAATGATTTCACAATTTATCACTTTTTTGATTTTGCTATGAAAACTGTGAAACGCGCGCCACTTCACTTCTCGAATTTTTGTGCAATACAGTTGCATGCCTCCCCAACTTCTGCTAAAATAGTAAACAAAAGGAGTTCTAAACAGTCTATGAAAACCACACACTCAAAAAACATCACCAACGAAAAACCGAAAAAACGCCTCGCTTTTCCTGTCTATGATGAAGAGGATATTCTTGACTGGGATGCTGCCATAGTCACGCCACCACCGCGTCCATCCGGCACAATACGGGTTAGATTAATATACAAGGGACGCAGGAAACCAATACCGGTTGAAAATTTTTGGGAAGAATAGGCATTAGACATAAGAACTTATGAAATCACGCCACTATAACGACAATGTCTTTATCAATTGTCCGTTTGATCCAGCTTATAAGCCGTTGTTTGATGCAACAGTATTTACCGTGCATGATTGCGGTTTTATTCCGCGTTGTGCCCTTGAAGAAGAAGACGCAAGCCAAGTGAGGATTGAAAAAATCTACGAAATTATTGCTGATTGCCGCTACGGTATTCACGACATATCCAGAATAGAATTAGACGAACCTTCAGGGTTTCCCCGATTTAATATGCCTCTGGAATTGGGTATTTTTCTCGGGGCAAAGAAATTTGGTTCGGAAGCACAAAAAGGCAAAAAATGTCTCATATTGGATAGGGAACCGTATCGGTATCAACAGTTCATGTCGGATATTGCGGGGCAAGATATTCAGGCGCATAACAACGCACCAGAAGAAATTGTAAAGGTCGTTCGGAACTGGCTCCGCACAGCATCAAGACATAGGACAATTCCGGGTGGCGACATCATTTGGGAACGTTACCAAAATTTTATGCAAGATTTACCTGAAATGACTCAAATATCACAGTTAGATGCTAATAACCTGATTTACAATGACTACATTTGGCTGATTGTGAAATGGTTACGAACCAGAGAAAATCGTTTATCCCAACACGTGCAAGGAGATAATGCAAGGAGATAATTAGAATGGAAAGAAAAAGAATCGTCAAAGACCCTCCGAAACAAGGAAATCTTACAAAAAGCCAGATCCAACATGCCGTAGAGGCTGTCGTTTACGGTCTGGCGAAGGATACCCATTATGTCATTCGTGGCGATAACGGCGGCTGGGATGTGAAACGCCGAGGTGCTACAAAATCATTAAGACATTTTGATACGAAAAAGGACGCAGTGGCGTATGGACAGCAGGTGAGTCGAAATCAGAACACGGAATTCGTGATCTGTCACAAAAACGGCAAAATTCAGCGCACGAACAACCACCGTCCTGATTAGGGAACCAGTTATCCCATCCTAAGGAAAGGTAGTAGGCGCGCTGCGCGCCGTCACAACAATCAGAAGGAATGGGGAAACAAAGCACCGCGTTATGAATTTCACCCACTTGAGACGAAAATCACCTTTGATTCCCCGATTCAAGAAAGCACTTATGTTGAAATTGACGACATTTCAGAGCAATTAAACCAACGTCAAAGGAATGCCTTGTTTCATGTGCAAAGACACGGACAAATCACGAGGAAGGAATACGTCCAGATTAATCATGTCGCAAACACAACCGCCTATGAGGAACTTAGGGATATGGTGGATAAAAGTTTATTAGATGTGATAGGTAAGGGAAGAGGAACCCAGTACGTACGAAAAGTGAACGATTAAGTGAACGATTAAGTGAACGATTAGGTAAGCGATTAATTAGGCAGTTAGGTAAACGATTCTAAAAAATTAACAGGATCCAGAAGTGACACCGCTAATTCAACGCATCACACAAACAGACCCGAGTTACCCGAAAAAGTTAAAGCACATCCTAAAAACAGAAGCACCAGAAACGATTTGGGCACGTGGAAATATCGACTTGTTACCCAGAATAGATACCGCTTTTAACGGAAACCTCTGGGCACTCTTCTGCTCCAAGAAGTGTCCCGGGGAACTGATACTGAAAACGCACGACTTGGCACAAACATTTAAGGAGAGAGGTATCCCAACGATCGGAGGTTATCATTCGCCGATTGAACAGGAATGCCTGCGTGTCCTGCTACGCGGCGGACAACCAATCCTCTTATGTCCGGCGCGGAGCATTGAAAATATGCGGATGAGATCGACATGGAAAGACGCATTCGCTAAAGAACGGTTATTAATTCTATCGCCGTTTGAAAGTCGCCATGATCGACAGACAGTGGCGTTGGCGAACCGACGCAATGCTTTCGTCGCAGCTCTCGCCGACAAAATCTATATCGCGCACGCCGCTGAAGATAGCAAGACCCTGAAATTCGCAGAGGAGATGATAGCGTCGGGTAAACCCGTTTTCACTTTTGAGACATCAGCAAACGAAGCACTCTTTCAACTTGGGGCGCAGCGGATGGAACCGTCCGTGTATGTCCAGTAAAGATAAATTCTGCACAATTCGGAGGAAAACAATGGCGAAAACTGTTTTTGTAGGAGACCATGAACTGACCTTCCCGGGTCCACACCTCGGTGTGCTTCGGGACTGTAACGCTGTGCTTGACTCAGCAGAAGGCTTGCACGAACAGATAGCAGAGGACGGGTATCTCCTCGTTCGCGGCTTGATTGATAAGGAAAAACTGATCGCCGGGCGTCGGGCTATCTTGGAATACGCCAATGGAAACGGAAAAGACGATGTCTTCAAATCCGACACCGACATAATGGAGGCGATCGCTGGTGAGGGGAGTCCGGGACGAACGATGGGCACACCTGCTGTTACACACCATCCAGATGTCCAATCCGTTTTGGAAGGCGATGAACTCTTCAAGTTCTTCCGCAACTTCTTCGGTGGCGATACCCGCACGTTTGATTACAAATGGCTCCGGTTCGTCCGTCCTGATGGCTGGTCGGGACCGCATTTCGATTTCGTCTATATGGGCAGAGGCTCGAAGCAGTTGCACACGTGTTGGGTCCCGTTCGGTGATGTGCCTGCAACGATGGGGACGTTGACGGTCTTGGTCGGGTCGCACAACCTACCGAGTTTCGCGCCGATTCGGGATACTTACGGCAAAACAGATGTTGACAGAGACGGGACTCCGGGGCATTTCGGACGCGACCCGATGGAAATCAGCGGTAAATACGGCGGTGAGTGGCAGACAGCCGATTTTGAGATGGGGGATGTCATCATCTTCACGATGCACACGATGCACACCTCTACCAAGAATCTTTCAGATCGGTGGCGTATCAGTTGTGACATCCGTTTCCAACCGGCAGAGCATCCGATTGATGAACGGTGGGTCGGCAAAAACCCGATTTCTCACACCGGAAGCCAGAAGATCTCATTTGAAGAAGCGAAGAAGCAGTGGGGACTGGAATAATGTAACCAGGGCTCACATGGTACACTTTGTATATGACGTACTGTCTGACACATTTTATCTTGTTAGAGGTTCGTCAACAGTATCAATTGACAGCAAGTCGATAAGATTCTTATTGATATAGTAGTACTCTCTGCCAAACCGCAAACGCTCCAGCAATCCAAGTGCTGTTACTTCATTCAGATATTTTGTGGCTGTAAGGCGACTACATCTCAGTTCTTCCTCAACAATACTAATCTTGCAGTAAGGCCACTTGAAGAGCAAATCGACAAAACCTTCGCGCTCAACGGCTTTCGTTTTGTTCCGCGCCGTTGTAATGACGTTGTTGATAAGGTGATTAATTGCCTCTATTTTGTCCGCAGTGTCTCGCGAGGTCTGTTCCACTGCTTTCAAGATATAGAGAATCCACTGTTGCCAACTTCCGTTTTCCGTGACTTCACGAAGATAGCGATAATACGCATCCCGGTTTTGGATAAAGAAACGGCTGAGGTAAAGTATCGGTACATCAAGCAGTCCTTGATGTACCAAATAGAGGATGTTGAGTATACGTCCTGTGCGTCCATTGCCATCCATAAACGGGTGTATTGCCTCAAACTGATAGTGCATTACGGCCATTTTGACAAGCGGTTGAAATCCATCAGCCTTATCATTAATAAATCGCTCAAGATTAATTAACAATCTGATAAGATTTCCATATCCGGTTGGGGGTCTGTAAATGAGTTCTTGTGTCGCTCGGTTCTCAATCACTACCGGACCGGACCGCACTTTCATTTCCTCGTCAAGAATACGCGAGCAGATCTGCTCAAAGAGTTGTATGTCCAGAGTTGAGCCTTCTCGGATGTGACTGACACCATCCCACAATGCCTCGCGGTAGCGTAACACTTCTTTAACATTGGAGGGTATTTGGTTTCTATCAGATGTCATAGCTCGGTACAATTCGTCGTTCGTCGTAACGATGTTTTCTATTTCCGAACTCCTACGTGCTTCCTGAAGCGGTAATGTATTTACCAGAACCGCTTCGTTTGGTAGCATCTTTACCAAGGCATTGGCATTGGAAAGTTCTGTCATTGCCGATATGCACGCTTTGAGAATGTCACGCGATTCAAGGTCTACAGCTGGCGGAAGTTCAGGAAGATCGTTCCATGGAAGATTTGGATTGAATTGAGGCATTGTTGTCACCAGTCTTGGCAACCGGACATGTATACTTTTTGTTGATTTTTATACATATCAGCGTAGATATGTATACTTTGTATACATATCCGTCCAAATATGTATACTTTTTCGGGCGATTTATATATATATCGGCGTAGATATGTATACTTTGTATACATATCCATTTGGACATGTATACTTTTTCGCAATTTGTATACATATCCAAGTTGATATGTATAATTTGTATACATATCGATGGATCATTAGCCAAACAACGCACGCCGGATCTGACGGACTGCTTGACGAATCCGATCTTCGTTCTCTACAAGCGCAATACGGATATAGCCTTCACCGTTGTGTCCAAACCCAGCACCGGGGGAGACACAGACCTCCGCTTCATTCAGAAGTTTCATCGCAAAATCCAGAGAACTCAGATGCTGCCACGTTTCAGGGATAGGTGCCCAGACGAACATCGAAGCCTGAGGTTTCGGGACTTTCCATCCGATCCGATTTAATCCGTCCACAAGCACGTCGCGGCGTTTCTGATAGATCGCAGCATTTTCCATCACTGTATCCGCTGGCGTGCGGAGAGCCATGATTGCGGCAACCTGAATCGGCGCGAAAATACCGTAATCGTAGTAGCCCTTAATCCGAGCGAGTGCCTCTATAATCTCGCGATTTCCGGCTGCGAACCCGCATCGCCAACCTGCCATGTTATAGGACTTGGACAGCGAAATAAATTCAATCCCCACATCCTTGGCACCCTTTGCCTGTAGGAAACTCGGTGCTTTGTAGCCATCAAAAACGATGTCCGCATAAGCCAAATCGTGGACGACAACGATCTCCTGTCGTTTCGCAAACGCAACGATCTCTTCAAAAAACCCAAGATCAACGACAGCACCCGTCGGGTTATGTGGGAAACTTAAGATTAACATTTTGGGTCTTGGCCAAATGTCGCGTGTGATTTCAGTGAGCGAAGGGATGAAATCGTTCTCTTCGGTGAGCGGTATGCTCACAACACTTCCACCTGCGAGTACAATGCTGTAGGTATGAATCGGGAACGTCGGATTCGGCACCATCGCTAGGTCGCCTTCATCAATCAAGGCTAAAGCGAGATGGCCGAGGCCCTCTTTGGTTCCGATGACAGCAATCGCTTCCTCATTCGGATCGATGTCAACACCGAATCGGCGTTCATAATGCCAACTGACTTCCCTGCGGAGATTATAGATGCCGCGTGAAGCGGAATAGCGGTGATTCCGAAGTTCTTGCGCTGCTTCTGTCAGTTTATCAATGATAGGCTGCGGTGTCGGTTGATTCGGGTTACCCATCCCCAAATCAATAATATCTATACCTTGCTGTCGACGTTCGTGTGTTATCTGTTTCAGTTTACCGAACATGTAGGGTGGAAGTCGATTTAAGCGTTTTGAAAATATATCCATTTTTCCGAAAGTCCTGATGTTTTTTAACGTTGTATCAACAAATTTATTTTCCTTAGAACTTTACGCAAAAAGCAGCAATTTTGGTATATTTAACCCCCTCAATCCCCCTTATCAGGGGGACTTTAAGAGAAAATGCGTAAGTTCTATTCCTATCCATTGTGCTGCCAATATCCGCGTAACCGCTCACCCCAATTTGAGATGACGCGTTTCGGACTCGGATGCACAATTTCCTGCCGATGAAGTTTCGCTTCCTGTGCAAGCAGTTTATCTTTGCACGCTTTGACGATTTCACCGTAAGATGTCTCTTCTGCCAAGTTTTTCGTCTCACCTGGATCATCGTGTCGATCAAACAGCTGCGCGAGTCCGAATTGTTCAGCATCTGGTCCGGGCGGCATAAAATCCTCAACCGCCTTCGGTTTATACTCTGTAACGTATTTATACCCTTCAGTGACGATCGCGCGTCCCCAATAATTGCTCTCTATGTAAGCATAATCGCGCCACGGGACATCTCTACCTTCAACAAGTGGACGCAGACTGGACCCCTGCAGCCCTTCAGGTACGTCAATCCCGGCATAATCACAGACGGTAGGGAATACATCTACACCAGAGACGAAATGCGTTTCGTCAAACCGATCTTTCTCTATCGGAATTTCCGCTCCTAAACACGACACGATGAACGGCACTCGCACACTCTCTTCGTAGAGTGTGAACTTCTGGAACATCTGATGACTTCCACACGCCTCACCGTGGTCGGCACTAAAGATGATGAGTGTCTTGTGATGCAGAGATGTCTCACGCAGCAGCGTGAGTATTCTACCAATCTCAGCGTCAACTTTTTCAATGAATCTGTAGTAGTTCCATCTCAGATAACGCCACTGAAGCGCATCCCATTCACGTACTCCTTTAAGGATAGCTGCATGGATCAGTGCGTCATCAACCCTTCGACAGACACGATGCAGCACCGTCTCCCGCGCATCGTAGTCGAAGTTTTCAGGGAGTGGCGGCAAGACATCTTCCGAAACGATTCCCTGTTCCAACGGATTCGGGATGTGTTTTTCCTCATGGTTGTGCAAATATTCGCACACGTCATGCGGATCAACGTAGCCGATCTGGAGGTAAAACGGTTCGTCTCCATCGTAATTTGTCAAAAAATCGGCAACCGCATGGGTGGATGCCGAATCGTAGTATGCGGCACCCCCTGCACCGATATTGCGTTGCCCGTAATAGAGGGTCTGGAAACTGTCCCGAACATTTCTACCCGGGACATGCCACTTGCCACAATGGAATGCCCTATAGCCACCTTCGGTCAGCACCTGTCCAATATCCGGGATTTCTGGGTGTAGATGTCCACCGTTGAACGGGACACCCGTTTCGGAGGTATATAACCCCGTTGCCCAACTCGAACGCGCAGCTGCGCACACTGGATCCGTACAGTATGATCGGCGAAAGGAGGTGCCATTCCTGTGAAGCGCATCAATATTAGGCGTGTGAAGATACGGGTTTCCGTAAGCAGAGATCGCATCCCACGAGTGCTGGTCGGTATTGATAAAGAGGATATTCGGACGTTCGCTCACGCATTTCCTCCTATTCTCTCTTTTAGCACTAACGTCTCGAAAAAGGTGGAAGCGATGGCGATGTTCCCGTGTGCATCAAGCCACCAATATGAAGGCAAAAGTCCGGCACCGTAAAGATAATAACCGTCAAGTGGAAAAGGATTCTGTATTGATTCAAGGAAACCGAGTCTGCTTTTGGGTCTGAGTTGCTCCAGGTCTTCAAGGAGTGCGAGACCTACGCCGTTCTCTGACGCTTGGATTGTCCGTGCAAGTGCGGGAATTACGTCAAAAAGTGCCCAATTGCACGTCAGTTTAACAGATGCGTCCACCGTTCCAGCAAGAATTTCAGTCCCATTAATGCGAAGTCGCACTTCCGAATCTTCAACAAGAGACCCTTCACACGTTAATTCAGAATACTTATCGTCGCCACCATTTCGGGCATCAACACGCCAACTGTCTGTGAGGGAACGATGGTGCTTATCACTACAACGGAATTGCATCCGTAGATTCTCACCACTTGTTGTATTCTCATATTGGACAGAGTAGTTCCAAAGCTCGTTATCCTTGTTCCGCTCAATGATGGCTGTCCCGATGCTTAGTTCTTGTTTAGCACCCCCTCCAGCATAGCCGCGCCAATAATTCGGTAAAATATTGTAGACGTGCGTGAGTGTCTGCCCTGTTTGCGTATCACGCGCTGCAATTTCGGCGTAATACTCACGGAGCGTTCCAGTTAATTCCTGTGCGAATTGGGGATTTTGCGCACCATAATTGTAGTCAAATGACCAATGATGCCCACTGTTATCATTCATGTGTGTATTCGGGGAGTTTTACCGGATGCGGCGTTGTGCGCATGGCGTGTCGTTTCAGGTAAGCGATAGCCTTGACAACATGCTAATGTCCATGTGCGGGCTGAATCCAAGGAGATTCGGTGTCCTATAGACACGTACACCACCCGAACGTTTGTACGCGTGCGAACTGCGGCACCAATCACTTCCTCTTTGTCTGTGAGGTATGTGTAAGCACCTTGTTCCGCGTCAGGTTCTTTGTATCGTCCCCAGAGCCGGGATTTTGCGCAACCGATCGTCGGCTTATCCAAGATCAACCCCAAATGGGATGCGAGTCCGAATCGTCTTGGGTGTGCGATGCCTTGTCCATCTACTATTACCAGATCTGGTATCGTTTGCAACTGTGCAAATGCTGTTAGCAGTGGTGGGATTTCCCGAAAGGACAGCAACCCCGGTATATAAGGAAAACGAACAGGGCTCTGTGTAACCACGCTGTCTACCACCTGCAGTTCAGGGAAACTGAGGACGACCACGGATGCGATTGCGGTGTCCTTTTTCAACCCGATGTCTACTCCAGCAACGGTGTTGATTGTCCCAAACCGGTCTGTTTGAATCACCTGAGTGCGCAGTTCGTTTTGAAGCTGCCGCGCTTCTTCAGGTGTAACATCCCACGAGTGGAGGGCGCGATATTTCATAGCTGCCGCTGTTCGTTTTCAATGTAAATGTCATCTTGTATTACAATATTTCAGGCACCAAAAAACCGGTGGCAATCACCCGCTGAATGCTGAACAATTATAACACAGAAATCTTCAATTGTCAAGCCCTTTCGGCGTAGTCTACGCGTAGAAACGGCTATTTTTTACGTGTTGTCTTTTTGACTTCAACGGCACCGGGCTTCGTGATATGCCGGATGCCCGCGAAAAAGGCAGAGAGGATCAGATAACCGCCACCAATACCGATGAGGGCACCTAAACTACCAATAATGATTTCTACTCCGTTGAACATCATAATATTTTCTCCTCAACATGAGATTTATATGATAGCCCTATGTGAACCTATTGACGTTTCTCAGGTTTTAACCTGTTGCCAGAATTATTGCAAGTAAACGAAAGTATCTATTAATCGGTTTCAGTTTTGTTTATTAAATTTACCTATTCACAATGGAATTGGTAATAATTAACATGAATCACATCAAGGAATTAGCAAGAATCATGCCAAGGCAGAAACGTCAAAATGGAGGGATAAGTTAGGAAAGTGTGTGTTACTTGACACAATGGGATAGAAATTCAAGGGAGAGTGTATCAAAATAGAAACACGTTGGTATGATTTTACCCGATGTGTGCTTTTTCATTGTTAGAACGACATTCGTCAAGCATCGCAAAAATACTCGGTGGTACAAGGTGTTTAATATTTTCGCCGCGCGCTAATAGTTCACGGACCTCTGTTGAAGACATATAGGCGTAAGCATCAGGCAACAGTACACTTGAAACGTAAGCGGAATACTGACAGATTTCCGGTTGTGCCATGAAAGTTTCTATGGTCTTGATATCCGCCTCCGCACGGTTAGCGACGATGAAGCGGGCTGCGATAAAGAGTTCTTTCAATTCAGTGTGAAAATCTGTGTAATATTTTGTGTCAAAGATCCTGACGAGGGTGTCATATCCGACAATAAAGTAAAATTCGGTTTCCGATGGGAAAATAGTTTTCAAGGCGGTGACTTTATCAATATATCTGCCGTGGCTTGAGACACCGACAGAAAACCGTTGTCGGTTCTCCGCGTATTTTTTAACCGTCAAAAGCCTCGCAGCAAGCGGTAAACCGAAGACCGATTTATCTACATTTGCTTTCGCAAGGAGCAGAAGCAGTTCATCTAACTGATACTTAGCGGCTGTATCCTCTATCATCCTCGTGTGTGCAAGGGTCAATGGATTGAAGGAACCTGAAAAAACACCAAGTTTCTTACCACACTTAAGTCTCGGCGGGGCACCACGGTGGACGAGTTCTATTTGCGGCAGTGCCGCTGGATCCAACTGATTAAAGAGTTCAGTATACCGTTCATAGTCTGGATGGTTTTCGCATTTTTGTATCAACAGATCCAATAGTGAGTTTGCCATTACACTGTACCGATGTTTGGGTTTTGGTCAAAGCGTTTGTGTGAAAATAGGATTAATCTGTGCTGGCTTCGGCTTTCTTCGCCGCTTCCCAGATTGCGTCTAAACTTTCTAAATCTTGTGCTTCAAAATTCGTGCCGCGGCGTTCTAATTCTGCTTCCATCCATTTAAAACGTTCCATAAATTTTCGGTTCGCTTGTCGCAACGTCTCTTCGGCTTGAATCTCCATAAAGCGACACAGATTAACAATGGCAAACAATAGATCACCGAGTTCCATTGCAGTTGCCTCTGGTTCATCTGCGTTGATACTCGCCTTAACCTCTTCGAGTTCTTCCTCAACTTTAGCAACAACATCTTTAAGTTCATCCCAATCGAATCCGACCCGTGCTGCGCGGTTCTGTATTTTCTGCGCGCGGAGCAGCATAGGAAGCGCGTTCGGAATTCCATCAAGTACGGATTCCCGATCCTCATAACCTGCCTCTTGGCGTTTGATCGCCTCCCAGTTTTTCACGACCTCATCCGAATCCTCGACATTGACATCACCAAAAACATGCGGATGCCGCCGTATCAATTTCTCGGTTAACGTTTCAATGACACCATAGATGTCAAAATCCTTGTGTTCGGCTGCGATCTGTGCCTGGAGCATGATGTTCAAAAGCAGGTCACCGAGTTCCTCTTTCAGTTTCTGTGGGTCACCTGCATCAATCGCTTCAAGCGTCTCGTAGGTTTCCTCGATGAGTGTAGGTTTCAGCGATTCATGCGTCTGCTCGCGATCCCACGGACATCCATCCTCGCTTCTTAGTGTTGCTATGACACCGATCAACTCTTTAAATAGATCTTCTGGCATACCGACCTCCTTTACTTCGTTCCTGTTTTGCTTTTCAAGTTCTTCACGTGTTTTTGAACTTCTGGGTAGCGTTTCGCTTCTGGAAAATAGGTCAGGTAGAGTTTATAGAGTTGCAACGCGCGAGCATAGTTTTTTTGTGTTTCTGCCGCACGGGCACGTTTCTCTAATGCATCTGCCTTCGCATTCAACAATTCACTGAGGAGTTGCGTAGCACGCGCCGCGAACAGACTCTTGCTATATGTATTGCGAAACATCTCTAACGCCTTCACCACTTCAGCATACGGTTTCTTGTCCCCAGCCTTTTTCAGTTGGTCGAGTTGGGTTTCGGCTTGAGTGGTAAGACGTGTCGCTGATTCTTTCGCTGTGCGACATAATTCCGTATCAGGCAGAATCTCCGCAATTTGGGCATAAAGTGTGAACGCCTCACCGAGTTTGCCACTTTTCTCAGCGATTTGTGCCTTTTCAAACCCGGACTTAACCTGTTTCGCAGGTCCGTGAGCGATAAGCCACTCCCTCATCTTTGTCTTTGTCGACCACTTTGGAGAAAGACTGTGCGTTTCATTTTCCCACCCTTCAAACGTCACATCCGCGCCCCACTCTGTATAAAACCCCGATGCGCGTTTTGCGCGTGGATAGTGTGGGTCGTCCAATTCACCTGCGCCGAAGAAGATAGGGTGCCCGCGAATCAGTTCCGCTGGCGGTGGCTCCGTATCCACATTACGTCTACCGGCACCAAGAATCAGAAAACCGGCTAACTGATCCAGCAACTGCTCTCCGAGAACAGTCGTCGAATAGCCACCTTGGCTATAACCTCCCATGAAGATATAATCCCTCGCAATATTCAAACGCGCGGATACAAGTGCTACTACTTCATGAAAGAACGCCTTTTCAGGTGCTGTTTTGGTAGGCGGAAGGTGTCCCTTGTAATAGTCGTCAGTTGCGTAATTCATACCGATAATGATAAACCCTTCTCCTTTTGTTACTTGTTTAAAGGGCCACGTCGTCGCATGCCCACGGTAGCCGTGATAACAGAAAATGACAGCGAATGGACGTTTGTCGGTGTAATCAACCGGAACGTAAAGTCGGAATGTCTTTCCCGTCTTTGGAGCTGTGATGCCTACCTCTCTACCGGGTAACAATTCCGTGGTGGACATTGGCATATCACCGGCAAGGACACCATTACATAATAGAAAAAAAAGGAGTATGCTGAAGCAAGCCGTTTTTGTGCTACGGCGTGAATGGTTGGAATAGAGGCATTTGATGTGATAAGCTGCACTGAAAAGGTGGATCTTCATGCGTCTGTGTCACTCTCTTGAAGTGCCTCTAATTGAAGGATCAGTTGACCGAGTTGCAGTCGTAGTAGTAACGTATAGATTTGCATCAGGAGCGTAACCTGCGCTTCCGTTGGTAGATCACTGGCATAAATCACGGCGAGTAACCTGTCCGCACGTTCGCGAACCTGCTCGGCTTTCTCTAAATCGTCTGTTTCTATCTCTGGTGTACTCTCCTTGATAAACTGCCAGATACGATCCTGAATTTCAAGCATATAGTTTTTTGCCATCGCGGTGCGTGCTTTTTTAGCAGAATCCACCCAGATGGTATTCGCCTTCCAATTCAGCATAAAAGCGATACTGTTGATAACCACATCGCGAAGGGTATCCTCACCGGAGATGAGTTCCTCTAAGTTGGTTATCCCTTCTGCTTCTGCTGAGAAGGTGCGAACGCGCGTAAAGTCTTTCAGGTTTGTCAACACCAACTCGTTGTCGGCGATGAGCCTCCAAAAATCTGCACTCGTTGAAAGCAAGACCTCTACCCGATTGCAAACGGCATCAGGAATTTGCGCGCGGACGCAGTAGTAGTGTAGACTGTGGAGCTGACTCCGAAAAAACTGCAAACTCTCAGCCGTCTGGATTTCCGAGGAACGTGCAATCTGTGGAAGGAGTTCTTCCCGAATCTGATTCAAAAGTGTGGGGACAGTGCGTTCGATGTTCATATTTTCTACGTGTGGAGGCAATAGCCGATAAATAGAGCAGGATCATTCAGTTCTTGTAGGTGAAGTTAAGAAATATCGGTAACGCTACAAATGACGATTGACAATCAAACAGTATCTCTAATTCTGACAGCTGACAACTTCTTCTAATAGAATAGCAGGTTTTCTGCAAAAAGTCAATTTGACAATTATCGAAAAACTATGTTAGAATGTGGATAAGAAACACACGGAACGGACGGAGAATTGTCATGAAATTGTCCATCGTTGTTATCATCAGTATAACCTTCTTCGGGATGCTTATGAGTTTCGCCGACCAAAAGACAGAACCAGCACCTCTGAAAGTAGGTGACACAGCACCGGATTGGACGCTCCAAGACCCAGAAGAGAAGGAACACAACCTGAAGAAACTGCGCGGTAAAGTCGTTTTCTTGATTCTGGGCAACAGAAAAATTCGGAAGGAAGATGACAAATGGGCAGAGGCGTTCCAGAAGGATTATCGAGAGAACGTACAGGTTACCGCCTTTATTATCGCTGATATGCGGAGTGTTCCCGGTTTCATACCGAAGCGGTTTATCAGAGGACAACTCAAGAGAAATCCGCCGCCTGTGAAATTTTTAATGGATTGGAAAGGCGAGGTACATAAGCAATATCAGACGGAAAAGGAGAAACCGACGCTCTACCTAATCTCGCAGAAAGGGACGATTGTATTCCACCGAAAAGCAAATTTCAAAAAGGAAACTTACACCGAACTTAAAAAGGAAATTGACAAACTTTTAGCAGTGCCTGATGAAGAGTGATCTTTTGTGGTATCTTTATGGCATTATATGGGTTCTTCAAGATGGTAGACGGAAAGGAGGTAGGTAGAATGTTTGTTGGAAAAACTGTTGAAGACTATTTGTCCAGCCCAATCTTTCCACTTGTTACGGGGCTGCTCCTTGGCGGCTTCGGGCTGTTCGCGATGTGGATAGCGGCAGACGATACGCTGTTTCACATTTTAGCGTTATTTCTAACTGTCTGCGGCTTCTCCGCCGCTGCTTATGGACTGATGGGAACATTAGAGGACAAACAACCGAAAAAACTTACTAAGACTGAACGACAAGAAGTACTCGCACTTTCTCAGAGTCTAAAGGTACGTTACCCTACCTACACATTGCAGGTTCACAAATTGAAAGAGAAGCATGAAATGCTTCATGAGAAGTTTCCTGAAGTTCGAGCATACGCTGAGGAATTCAACCACCGTCTCAAGATGTTCCAGTCTGGGTTAGCTGAATTAGAGACACAACTCCACGATAATCTGAGAAAGCACGCCCCTGTCATAGACAATGACAATGTGGACGGTGTCGCTAAGAAAATCATCTGGTCGGATAAGCAGCTTGAGTTGACGCAGTTAGGGACCGCCTTAAAAACATTAGCTGAGACAGAAAGTCCGGTAGTGCCAGAAAATTACCGAAGTGTGTTACGTCGAGTTCATAAAGATTTTAAAAGGCTTGATGATGGCGTAACGCTTTACCATGAATTACTAACAACGTGTACCAGAGAGACCGATCCGTATGACGTTATCCAAGCGTTGAAAGAAGAGGTTGAAGCGATCGATGCCCTGATAGCCGCGCATGAAACCGAATTGCAAAGCCTGGAGACAAACACGCTAACACAATACGAGATGTCAAAAATAGCACTCTCAATGTTTCAAGAACGTTTTGAGGAGTTCAAAACGGGTTGCGAATAACCGTGAAGGGAATAGGTATGAAATATCTCGTCACCGGCTGTGCTGGGTTCATTGGATGGAAAGTGACGGAATTCTTGCTGGAAGCAGGACACACCGTTATCGGGGTTGATAACGTAAACACTGCGTATGACACACAAGTCAAGCAGTGGAGGCTCAAGCAACTCGAAGGGATCCCAAATTTTGAATTTCACCGTTCTGACATCTGCGACCAGGACGCATTGCGAAAGATATTTAGGGGATCTGATACGGCGCAACGGCGTGTGCCTACTACTTTTAATGCTGTAATTAACCTCGCTGCGCGGGCAGGGGTGCGGCAGTCTGTAGAAAACCCGTGGGTATACGTTGACACAAACGTGACGGGCACGCTGAATCTGCTGGAACTGTGCCGCGAGTTTGAGGTCCAGAAATTCGTGTTGGCATCAACATCAAGTCTCTACGGTGCGAACAATCCACTCCCCTTCAGCGAGGAGGCGAACACAGACGGCCCGTTGTCGCCTTACGCTGCCTCAAAAAAAGGTGCTGAATCGCTCTGCCATAGTTACCACCATCTCTACGGCATCGATGTGACAATCTTCCGTTTTTTTACTGTCTACGGACCTGCTGGCAGACCCGATATGAGTGCATTCCGTTTCGTACACTGGATTAGCGAAGGAAAGCCGGTGATGGTCTATGGCGATGGCAAACAATCCTCGCGAGATTATACCTATCTTGAAGACATTGCCCGCGGTGTGATTGCTGGATTGAAATCGCTCAAATATGAGGTAATTAATCTCGGTTCAGACAGTCCCATTGTGCTTATTGATACGATTCGGTTGATAGAAGAATTAGTCGGTAAGGAAGCGGAACTCTCGCACCAACCGTTTCATCCGGCAGATGTACGCGCTACGTGGGCAGATATCCGAAAAGCGGAAACACTTTTAGGGTGGCGACCCCAAGTCACTTTTCGAGAAGGAATAACGGCACTCGTGGAGTGGTATCAGGAGAATCGGGACTGGGCAAAGCACATCCAAACAGGTTAAACCGCGAATGCGACTTGTGAACCGTTCCTGTTAAGTCAAGAGGGAGACCGCCTTTTCTAAGGCACTCGCGTCCACCTTTATTTTTGCCGTTTCCGCTTCGCGTTGGACATACGTCAGTGTATGTTCCGGATTCATCGGGGTGGCAATGTCTTGAACGATCTTATGAAGGCGTTTCACATCTGCTTTCTTGATACCGGTTTGTGCTTCTACGCGGGTATGTAACGCTGCGGGGGTCTCTGGTTCCTCAACGGGTGCTTTGCGCTTGGAAACAGAGGCACCGGTTTTAGGTTTCGCTGATGAAGTCGTTGAGGTTTTCGCACGACGCGTCCGTTTGCGAGATGTCCCCTGTTTAGAAGATTGAATTTTCCCCGCCTCCAATGATTTAACACCACATTCCCTACACACTTTCGCCGTGACATCCGCTAAGGTCATCGTTACAATCATTTCACTGATTGCGCCGCAGAGTTCGCATTCGGCAAGGTTCTCTATGCTCGTAAGGATCTCCGCGTGTATGACGAGCATTCTTTCTTTGTCGGCTTTCGTCTGCTTTTCCTTCTGACAGAGCGTAATCAGTTTCTGTGCTGCTTTCTCAATTGTGTCTAAATGTCCCATATTTCCCCCAAGGCTGCAAGGTGAAATTAAAGCGTTCCAAACGCTATTCGCAGACGAGGCTTGTGCTAGGATAAAGCACCTATCCGGGATAATTACTTGGACGCTTGTGAGGCAGCGAATTTTTTATCTGTATAAAGTTTATATTCAAAACTATCCAGCAGTGCTTCGCAACTCGCGGAGATGATATTCTCTGAGACGCCGACGGTTCTCCAACTCTGCTCGCCATCACTCGCTTCAATCAGCACCCGAACTTTTGAACCGGTGCCTGCTTTGGTATCCAGCACTCGGACCTTGTAATCTATGAGTCGAACCGTCTGCAAGGCGGGATAGAATTGTTCGAGCGCCTTTCGGAGTGCGGTGTCAAGTGCGTTGACGGGTCCGTCGCCATCAGCGGCAGTGTGTGCAGTTAGACCGTCCGGTGTCGTGACCTTTACCGTCGCTTCAGAACGCATCGCGAAGTCGGTGAACTGCTCAATAATCACGCGGAAACCGACAGGTTCAAAAAAAGATTCATACCCGTTAAACACCTTATGTGTTAAAAGCTCAAACGATGCTTCAGCGGCTTCGTATTGGTAGCCGTCCTGCTCGGCTGCTTTGAGACGTTTGAAAAGCTCCAACACCTGTGGTGAATTCTTGTCGTAATCGGGATACTCCTTTTCAATCTTTTTCATGATAGTACCGCGGCCGGCTTGGTCAGAGACGAGAATCCGTTGTGTATTGCCAACCGTTTCTGGCACGATATGTTCATAAGTGAGGCGATTCTTACGGATCGCATCGGTATGCAAACCGCCTTTATGTGCAAAGGCGGAACGTCCGACATACGGTTGTCGTTCATCATGTGGAAGGTTCGCTAATTCACTGATAAGTCGGGAGACACTTGTTATGGCTTGCAGCTGCGTATCGTTGAGGCACTTTATTCCGAGTTTGAGTTGAATTGTTGGGATAATCGAGGCAAGATTCGCGTTTCCACACCGTTCACCATAGCCGTTGAATGTGCCTTGCACATGGGTTGCACCCGCCTGAACAGCCAATACGGAGTTTGCCGCACCCATGCCAGCATCGTTGTGTGTGTGGATGCCGACAGGCAACGACAACTCGGAGCGGACAACCTTGACACCTTCCTGAATCTCTAACGGCAACCTGCCGCCGTTGGTATCACAAAGAACGAGGCAGCTTGCACCACCCTCTGCAGCGGCGCGTAGTGTCTCTATCGCATACGCAGCGTTATCGGCATATCCATCGAAAAAGTGTTCCGCGTCGTAAATCACCTCGCGTCCATTCTCAACAAGATAACGGACAGAACTTTCGATCAATTCCAAGTTCTCTTCTGCTGTCACCCGAAGGACATCCGTGGCATGGAGTCGCCAACTTTTTCCGAAGATCGTCACAGTTCGCGCGCCGGTATCCAGTAAAGCAGCCAAATTCGGATCGGTATCGGCGGTATACGTAGGGTATCGTGTGCTACCGAACGGCACAATCGTCGCTGTTTCCAATGCCATGCCTTTCGCACGCTTAAAAAATTCTATATCTTTCGGGTTAGAACCGGGATAACCCCCCTCAATGTAGCGGATACCTAATTTATCGAGTGCCTCTATGATGATGAGTTTATCTTCAACAGAAAACGCTACGCCTTCTGCTTGGCTGCCATCCCTGAGCGTTGTATCGTAAAATTCGACCATGTTATTTTTCACTGCAAGTTTTAGCTGATAAGCCACACCTAATTCGGTGTCTCCTTTTAGCAATACCCGTTTAATTCTGTTAGTGGAATTTTACCACATTTTAGGGCGAAAGTCAAGGCATTTGCGGTTGTACGTCTTACTTACTATGCTCCATAAGCAGGGTAGGTCATGTTTCCCTTTCATTATCCACGCAATTGTGTTATCATTTAATCACTATGAAAAATTATGCTATTTTACTTATTTGCGTCGCGTTGTTGTTTTCAGGTTGTGGTATATCGGTACTAAAACCGAAACCCGTTCAGACACAACCTCCAACAGTTTCTGCAGACCCGCTCGAAAAACTACATACCGATATTGATGCCGTTTTACAGGAGGCGTTATTCACAACAGCAAGCATCGGCATAAAGATTGTTGCTGTCGAAACCGGTGAAGTGATTTATGAAAAGAATCCCTTCAAACTACACCATCCTGCCTCCACAACAAAACTCTTCACAGCAGCAACCGCCTTGGCAAAACTGGGGTCGGACTACCGGTTTGAGACAACCGTTTATGTTGATGCAGAGGTAGATACGCAAGTCGCAGGGAACATCTATCTCAAAGGTAGAGCTGACCCAGTGCTTCAGCCTCAAGATATAGTAAAATTGGCTGATGTATTGCTTGAAAGTGGTGTAAAGTCGATACAAGGTGATATCCTCGTTGACACAACATATCTTGACACTGTCCGAGAGGGGCCGGGCTGGATGTGGGACGATAGACCGCTTCGGATTAGTGCTTTAAGTATCAGACAAATAGAACCCGAACCGGGAACAAGGAGCAGAGCCCTTGCATGTGGCTATCTATTGAAAAACGAACTCATAGAAAAAGGTATTGAGGTAACGGGTGATGTTGTCCCCGGAACAGTGCCATTAGATGCGCGTACGGCTGCCAAACACTTATCACCGCCGCTTGCTGATATCATCAAATTAATGAACAAACCGAGCGACAATTGGATCGCTGAACTGCTCTTCAAAACCATTGGTGCTGAAGTGATGGGTGAACCCGGAACGTGGCAAAAAGGGAGGGATGCTGTCAATGAATTCTTAGAAGAAATCATTGGTGAGCCGCCAGCGCATCGGTTCGTTGACGGTTCTGGACTCTCTCGGTACAACCTACTCAACGCTGAATTGCTCACGAAACTGCTTGTCTACATGTATCAGAATTTTGAGTTGATGCCGGAGTATGTGGCATCGCTCCCGATTGCTGGCGTTGACGGCACCTTAAGCCATCGGATGCAAGGCGTGTCCGCTGAGAAGGTGTTGCGAGCGAAAACGGGGACGTTAAGCGGTGTTTCTGCGCTTGCTGGCTACGCCGTGACAGCAGACGATGAAGTCTTTGCATTCGGCATCCTCATCAGCCACTACGTCGGTTCTGCCATCCCCGCGCGGGATATTCAGGATCAGATTGGGAATTATTTGACTGAGTTTAGTCGTCGTGTGGAAGTAACTGAATAAACCAATTTCTATAGGCGCGGTTACAAACCGCGCCTACAACTGACAGAAGTTTACTCAAATCGTGATGAAATGTCAGGTGGTGATTCGCCTACAGCGGATTTTCCATCGCGTAACAACGGTTCCGCATTGCCCCACAACCGGCTTCCGTCGTGCGAAAGGAGTGGCTCCGCGGAATATTGTGCAAGGTAGGCACGCCGTAGATTACTCGTATAGTTCGTGCCACTGCAATGGAAATTGACGCTTGTGAACGCTACAATGCTTCCCGCAGGTACGACAGCAGGGACACCCTTCTCCGGTCCGAAATAGCCGACCATGTCGTTGCTTTTTTCATCTCGGATGTGTTTTACCCATGAACGGATGCCGATGTGGGAAAACGGCATTACATAAACCGTCCCATTCTCTTCAGACATATCATCAAGCGCACACCAACAAGTGAGATACGGTTTGTGATCGGGATAACCGACGTAACCGGAATCCTGATGCCAACTAAATTTCATCCCCTCTTCCGCGCCTTTGACGACATACTGTTCCCAAAAGAGATACGCCGTATCGCCTAAAGTGGCACGGCAGACATCCGCCATCAGGTCGCTGAACAGGAATTCGCGGAGTTTCGGCTGCTTCCTGAAGCAGTTTGAGACAAAATACCGCTTCCCGCGATGATTGAGACCCAACATATCTACATTCTGTCGTTCCATCTCAGCATCCGCCTGATTGATAAAGGTCCCGCATTCACCGCGAAGCAGTTCCAGGAGCGGTTCTGGGATAACATTCTCTAAAATGAAATAGCCTTCCTCTTGGAATTGCTGTTTCTGTGCATCGGTTACGTTCATAAATTCCTACCTATAACGTGCCGCTGGCGAGGTTTCAAACCTCGCCAGCAATATGGGAGTATAAGTTCTATTCAATATTTACTCGGCGGACCACCTGACCGTGGCTTTCCCAATAGGTATGTTTTCCCGTGATATAGTCAGAATCGGCTGCGGGTTGGATGTTGCCCTTCGTATCAATCGCTCTGGAGACGACGGTGTGTTCGCCTTTCGATGGACTGTTCCAGTCGAGATGCCAGATTTTCCATGCGAATTCCGCATCCTCTTCCGGATCAATCGTCGCTTTCTGCCACGCCCCGCCATCAATACTCACCTCAACGGTAGCAATAGGAGCACCCCACGCTGCACCGTAGATACGATACTGATCGCTGATGCGTGTCACCTTCGCTGCTAACGATTTCAACTGCGTTCTACCGACTGAGGTCTCCATCCAGACCGATTCGCCATCGTGACGTTTTTCTTCACGCATCGTCACGTAATCGCGTCCCATGAACCGCCCCATGTACCGGGTATTACGCACCTCAATGCGTTTGAGCCATTTGACGCAGGCGATGCCATACCAACCCGGAGCAATCAAGCGCAGCGGTGCGCCGTTGGCGTGCGGCAAGGGTTCTCCATTCATCTCATAGCAGAGCAGATTGGTATCTTCCAGTGCGTCTTCAACGGACATGCTCCGGGCAAAGTTCTGACGCATCTTGACCTTTCGCCGTTCTTCTTCACCGACATCGTGTCCGAAAAAAATGACCTCAATGCCGTTCTCTTGGATACCGGCTTCCTTGAGGATCGGTGCGAGCGGTGTACCAGCCCATCTCGCGTTCCCAATCGCGCCAGTAAACGTCGGAAAACCGTGGTTACCGGAGCATTCCAAGGTAAAGGTTACCTCCTGCCGTGGACGCGCTTTAATGTCTTCAATTGTGAACATCAACGAATTATCAACCAAACCACTTACTTCCAGTTTCCACGTCGTGAGATCGACTTCGGGCTTGCCGTAATGTGAAACGTTGAAGAATTCATCGTTTGGTGTTATAAACGTATCAAGTTTGTTCCAATCCAACAAGACTCGCTCTGAAGGTGGCGGTTGATCGGTGAATGGGATAAGCATTTCCCCTTCACGGCTTGGAAAGGCATAGACTGCCCACGGACTGAGCAGCAACCCTGTAAGCGTCATACCGCTCTGTCGCAAAAAATCTCTGCGATCCATGATGCCTCCTTATTTTTTGGCAGGCGCGATTTTAAGCGTTCATCGCTGCGATGTAGTTGGCGTTAACCTGTTTCCAATTGACGACTTTGCCCCAAGCGTCAACGTAATCGGCGCGCCGGTTCTGGTAGTTCAGATAATACGCGTGTTCCCAGACATCAAGACCGAGGATAGGGATATGTCCTTTCATCAAAGGGCTATCCTGATTCGATGTTGAATAGATTTGCAACTTCTTCTTATCATCGACAACAAGCCATGCCCATCCTGACCCGAAATGCGTTTTCGCGGCTTTGGCGAACATCTCACTGCCATCCTCAACCGATCCAAACGTGGATTGAATCGCTTCGGCAACTTTACCTGTCAGTTCTCTGCCTCCGGGAATCATAATGCTCCAGAAGAGCGTATGGTTGGCGTGTCCACCACCGCTGTTGATAACAGCTTGGCGGATGTCCTTCGGCACTTTATCAATATTCCGAAGTAGATCTTCAATTGACATGTGCTCCAAATTGTGATGATGTGCAATCGCTGCATTGAGTTTATTGACATAGCCTTGATGGTGTTTACCGTGATGGATCTCCATCGTGCGTTTGTCAATAGACGGTTCAAGTGCATCGTATGGGTAGCGTAGCTTTGGCAGCATGTGGCCATGGCTATGTGCCTGCTGGTGATGATCTGCATAAAGGTGCAGCGGACTGTTCGCGAGCAGCAGTCCTGCTACTGCAGTACTTCCCCGAATTAAAAAATTTCTGCGGTTCATGTGTTCTCCTTGTCCGGCTGTTTTGAATGGCATTTTACAGAAATTGTGGGTTTGTGTCAATATAAAATTCAGTTGATTTTGGCATAGAGATGTGGTATTTTGTTAATAAAGCAGAGAGAGGAGGAAACCCATGAGTGAAAAATCAATAAAGCCGATTGTTGAAGATAACACACCGAAAGTTGAGGAAACGATGCAAGCATATCAAACGTCCCCGGTGGTTTCGCTGATAGATAAGGCAATTGCCGATGCGCACTTGTTGCAAGAAGAGGGGAAAATCGCAGCAGCACTTGAAAAATGGTGCTCGCTCGCGAATATCGTAGAGGAGGTTGATAACGAAGTCGCTGCCCGCGCATGGTTTTCTATTGGCAACCTCCTGTTGGAACAAGAGAAGACAAAGAAGGCGCTTTCTGCTTATGACAAGGCGATCTGTTTGAAGCCCGATTATGCGGAAGCCTATGCCCAACGGGCGAATGTCCAAGACGCGCTCGGACAGTATGCAGAGGCGATTGCTGACTATGATGAGGCAATCCGCCTCAATCCTGCGAATGCCGAAGCGCATGTGAACCGTGGTTTCGTACAGACAAAATTAGGCAATCATGAAGCCGCCATCGCCGATCATGATGAGGCTTTACGATTGAACCCGGATTTGGTGGAAGCCTACCATAATCGAGGACTTGCAAAGTTGATGCTTGGGAAGCATGAAAGTGCTATTGAGGACTTCGACCGGACAATTCAGCTCTATCCTGAGAGTGCTGTCCCGTATTGGAATCGAGCGATGGCAAAGGGATTCCTGCGTCAATATAAGGCCGCTATTGCTGATTATGACGAAACGATTCGTCGAATGCCAGAGTATACAGAAGCGTACGTCGAACGGGGCATGGTAGAACGCAGCCTCAGACAGAAAAAGAAAGCACTCGCGGATTTTGAGACAGCACTCAAACTCACACGCAAGACTGGTGATGAGAAGCTTGAAGCGAAACTTGTCGAGGAGATTCAAGAACTTAAGGAAGAATTAGGGTGGGAGAAGCGCGCTGATGCATGAATTCTATCGTTCTCGCCGCGTTCAGCTGCGCGATATTTGGCCCACGAAGCACGAGATTTCACACCTTGGCTGGCGGAGAACCTTGTTTTCCTTGCTGAAGCACTGAGCATGGATTTGGAACTTGAAGCCACGGAAAAACGTGTCGGAGATTTTCGAGCCGACATTGTGTGTCGTAACAGGACTGACAACTCACGCGTGATTATCGAAAACCAACTTGAAAAATCCAATCACCCGCACTTGGGCAAAGTCCTCACTTATGCAGCGGGCCTGGATGCCGCCACCATCATCTGGATTGCAGAAAAGTTCCGTCCTGAACACCGTGATGTTCTCAATTGGCTAAATAAAAATACATCTGCTGCCCTCCAGTTTTTTGGTGTAGAGATTGAGGTTTTCCAAATTGCAGATTCGCCTTACGCCCCGGAGTTCACCGTCGTTACAGATATGAACAACTGACAAACAAATAACAAAGGAAACAACGCCTAATGCCTGAAGAACTTTCCCGCCTTGAATCGGTTGAACTGCGCGAAATTTGGCCCGACGAAGCTCAAAATTTCACACCCTGGTTAGCTGAAGAAGAAAACCTTACCCTCCTTGGCGAAACACTCGGTATCGAACTTGAATTTGAGAGTCAAGAGTTAAGTGTTGGAGACTTCCGAGCGGATATTCTGTGCAGGGATATAGTCGATGGCTCAAGGATACTCATTGAAAACCAGTTGGAAAGAACTAACCACAGCCACCTTGGTCAAATCCTTACATACGCAGCTGGATTGGATATCCACACAGTTATCTGGATCGCAAAAGAGTTCCGAGAGGAACACCGTGCTGCGCTTGATAGACTCAATGAAATTACAGATGAGCACTACCAGTATTTTGGGATAGAGGTTAAGGTATGGCAAATTGGAGATTCTGCACGCGCCGCGCAATTTGATGTCGTCTCCAGTCCTAACAATTGGAGCCGCTCAGTAAGTCGAGGTCCAGAACTTGCAGCAAGTAAGGATCTTTCCGAAAGGGGTGCCCGGAATATAAAATTCTGGACAGCACTACGCAAGTACATGGATCAGAAGAATAATCCTCTTAAATTCCCAAAACCAGGCTCGTCAAATTATCTAGATTTCAGCATAGGGCGTGCTCACTTTACTATGCAGCCGTATTTAGTTGCCACAAGGAGGGAAATTGGCATTCGCCTCTATATAGGCGGAAAAGACGCTAAAAACGCTACAGCATATTTTCATTTGCTGAAAGAACAACAAGAGAAAATCCAAAACGAATTTAGCGAACCACTTGAATGGGACGAACAAGCCGGTCCCATAGTTAAGCGGATCTCTTTGCGCAAAGGTGATACTGATCCGACAGACGAAACCGATTGGCCAAATCAACACGAATGGTTTGCTTCAAAATTGGAGTTGTTTGATAAGGTCTTCCGCCCGCGCATCAAAGCACTCAATGCTGATGACTGGGAACCTCCTGAATACAAGGATGATGAATAGGCAATCAATGGAAAATACCGACACCTTCCACATCCTTGCCTTAGATGGCGGCGGCACCCGTGGCATATACACCGCCCAACTCCTCGCCAAAATTGAACAGGCTATTGGAACGAGTATCAAGACCTGTTTTGATCTCATCGTTGGCACAAGCACAGGTGCCATTATCGCAGGTGCTGCTGTCTCCGACATCCCTATGACGGATATTGTTGAACTGTTCGAGACCGAGACACCGCATATTTTCCGAAGAAGATGGTATCGCATCCCATTATTCTTGAGTAAATATCCAAGCGAACAGCTCGCTCAGGTTATCGCCAAGCATATTCCGGCAACGCCTCTTGGTGAAATAACAACGCCGTTGATGATAACGAGCTCAGAGATCGCCAAAAGTGAAGTCCACATTTTTAGGTCCAATTATGGAAGTCACGATTCGGAAAGTGCTTCTATAAATAAAGATGTCTGTTTACGAGACGCTATCCTCGCCTCTTGTGCTGCACCCACATTTTTTGCCCCAAAGTCCGTTGACAATCTCTTGTTAGCAGACGGCTGCTTATGGGCAAACAACCCTTCCACAATTGCCGCCACAGAGGCACTCTCAGTGTTTGGAAAAGAGGCGCGAGAGATTCGGATGCTATCCATCGGCACAGGACATTCAACAAACATGTATCGGCAGAGACGCGGCTGGGGATTTATCACCGGATGGGGTGGTGCGAAACTAACCTCCTACGTGATGACCTTGCAAGCCCAAGCATCCGCACATACAGCGAAACTGTTGCTAAAGGGCAATTATTTACGCATCAATCCAGAAATTGATCGCTGGGAGATAGATAACCTTACGCAGTTAGACAAGCTTAAATCTCTCGCTGAGGGCGATTTTGAGAAGTATGCCGCGGAAATTAGGACATTTATTCCCACCTAAAATAAAGCAGGACGATTATCTGAAAATGTTGTCTTCGCGCGCTTCCATTTCCCCGCGTCATGCTATGACCCGCGACTTAAACGGCCCTGGTATACTTTCTTGTAAAAAAGATTGACTTTTTATGTTGTAAAATGTACAATGCAGTCGTATTTGACAAATTTTTCCGATTTAAGAAGTGAAGGTAATTTCTTATTTCGTTAACGAGAGGCTAAAAACCTCAAATTTCATCCATTAACAATGCTATCCCTTATTGCGTCTTGGGATAGGATTTAACTGGACCCAATGAGGGAAAAGGAGAAATTTTCATGGAAGGCCTGAAGCGATTTATAGGCGTTGTGCTTATCGTCATTGCGGCGATAGTCGCCATCCAGACAATCCTCGAGCCGATTTACCACACCTCCACCGATGATAGTCCGCACAGTTCCGCTTGGGACTACATCAACCCTCTCTCCGCCATTTCGATAATCTTGGGGTTGATATTCGGCTACATTCGTATGCGTGGCATCGGTGAGAACTCAAGCGTCCAAGAGTTTATAGCGGCG
>PYJC01000132.1 GCA_003635255.1 Candidatus Poribacteria bacterium
ACTGGATTACATTTTAAATACGTTGTAAGAATGAAATGTTTATAGAGAGGAAATTTTAGCGTGTCATCTTACGAAACTCACGAATATGATGTATTGATAATCGGAGCCGGTGGTGCTGGACTTCGTGCTGCCATTGAAGCCGCTGTAGGCGACCTTAAAGTAGGACTCGTGTGCAAATCCCTGCTTGGCAAAGCACATACCGTCATGGCGGAAGGTGGTGTCGCTGCTGCCTTAGCGAATGTTGATGAAAGAGACAGTTGGCGCGTCCACTTTGCTGACACGATGCGCGGTGGACAGTATCTCTCCGACGCACGGATGGCGGAACTCCATGCCCAGGAATCACCAGACCGCGTACGCGAACTTGAAGCATGGGGCGCACTCTTTGACCGGACCCAAGAAGGCGGTATCCTCCAACGAAACTTCGGTGGACACCAATATCCGCGCCTCGCACACGTCGGTGACCGGACAGGACTGGAAATGATCCGTGCGCTACAAGACCACGGTATACACCAAGGCCTTGAAGTGCACATGGAAAATACCATCGTCTCGCTCCTGAAAACGGGAGATAGAATTTCCGGGGCATTTGGTTACGAACGAGAAAAAGGACGCTTCAAGGTCTTTGCTGCGAAAGCCGTCGTCTTGGCAACAGGCGGTGTCGGGAAGGCATATAAAATTACGAGTAATAGTTGGGAATATACCGGTGATGGACACGCTCTTGCCTATCACGCGGGAGCGGAACTCATTGACATGGAATTCGTCCAATTCCACCCGACCGGTATGGTGTGGCCCCCCAGTGTACGAGGCATCTTGGTTACAGAGGGGGTCCGTGGTGAAGGCGGTATCCTTACAAACAGCGAAGGCAGACGCTTCATGTTTGATGACATCCCGGAACTCTATGTGAATCAAACAGCAGATAATCCTGAAGAGGGTTGGCTGTATACACAAGGGGATCGGGAAGCGCGCCGTCCACCTGAACTTTTAACACGCGATCACGTTGCACGGTGTATCGTTCGGGAAGTACAAGAAGGTAGGGGCAGCCCACACGGTGGCGTTTTCTTGGATATAGCGTGGATTAAGGAAAAAATTCCGAACGCGCCTGAGCATATTCGTAGAAAACTGCCGAGCATGTACCATCAATTCAAAGAACTTGCCGACATCGACATCACACAAGAACCGATGGAGGTCGGTCCCACGACACATTATATCATGGGGGGCATCCGTGTCGATGCCGACTCCCAAATGACAGCGGTTCCGGGACTCTTTGCTGCAGGCGAATGTGCTGCGGGTTTGCACGGCGCGAATAGGCTTGGCGGGAATTCGCTATCCGACTTACTTGTCTTCGGTAAACGTGCCGGTGAATACGCAGCACAGTTTGCGATGGAAAATGAGGCAATATCGCTTGAGGCATCAGAAATTGATGCAATCGCTACGTACACGCTGAAACCGTTCGAGAATCCGCCAGAAGATGACAATGGAGACAAGGTGGGTCCCTATGATATTCAGGCACAACTCCAAGATAAGATGCAGGAACTCGTAGGAATTGCCCGAAGCCAAAATAGCCTCACGCAAGCCTTGGAGGAGATCCAAAACCTGCGTGAAAAAGCGGAGAGCGTTCATGCTATTGGCAACCGCGAATACAATGCTGGATGGCATACAGCGTTAGACCTCGACTGTCTGCTCACGGTCTCCGAAGCGATTGCGCTCGCGGCACTCGAACGCAGGGCAAGCATCGGTGCACATTCACGTGACGACTATCCTGAGAAAGAGGAACCCGGTGCAGGCAAATATAACACTATTATCAAAAAGGCAGACGATGGCACGATGGGAATCCGTCGGGAACCGGTTGACGAACTCCGAGCCGATCTACAAGAAATCATAGACGAAATGGGATAAATAGTTTTCGGTTATCAGTTATCAGTTGTTGGTTAAAGAGGTTTCTGATGACGATAACCTAAACGGGAAAGGGAGGAAAGTAGTTGATGATTGTCAGGGGATGGTCGCGTCACAGCAGACGTAACCGATAACCGACAACCGACAACCGATAACTATTATGGCGAAAGCAACTTTTAGAATTTGGCGTGGCAACGCAGAGGGAGCCGAATTTGTCGATTACGACACTGAGGTCTCTGAAGGCATGGTAGTTTTAGATGCCGTTCACCGTATCCAAGCCGAACAAGCAAATGATATGGCTGTTCGATGGAACTGCAAGGCAGGCAAATGCGGCTCCTGTTCCGCCGAAGTCAATGGGCAACCGAAATTGATGTGCATGACGCGCCTCAATGACCTACCCCTCGACGAACCCGTTACAGTTGAACCCATGCGCGCGTTCCCGCTCATCAAAGACCTCGTCACAGACGTATCGTGGAACTTCAAAGTGAAAGAGAAGATGAAACCCTTTACGCCGCGTCCACCTGATGCTGAAGATGGTACATGGCGGATGGAACAGGAGGACATCGACCACGTCCAAGAGTTTCGGAAGTGCATTGAATGCTTCCTCTGCCAGGATGTTTGTCATGTCCTTCGCGAACACGATCTCCACGATGAATTCATCGGACCCCGATTCTTCGTCTACGCCGCGTCTCTGGAAATGCACCCAATTGATACCGAAAACCGATTGGAAGAATTGAAAGATTCAGACGGCATCGGGTACTGTAATATCACTAAATGTTGCACGAAGGTATGTCCGGAGCATATCACAATTACGGATAACGCTATCATCCCGCTCAAAGAACGCGTGGTGGATCAGTTCTACGATCCGATCAAAAAACTCTTCCGTGTCTTTAGTCGTTAAGCACATTATTCGGATTTAAAAAAACGAATTGACTTTCCTTGAAATTTGTGGTAAACTTTGCTTACCTTTGATGAAGTCATCATAATTGTGTCATGAGTCTCCTTGATGAAATCTGTGCCAAAATCAGAAATTGGCAGTTTGAACTTTCGCGACATGCCACCAACCAAAGTATCATACGACATATCACAATGCAAGAGGTTCGTGAAGCAATAGAAACATGTGAAATGCTTGAGGATTATCCAGAAGACAAGTACGGTCCAAGCTGTCTTATTTTTGGATTAACGAAATCTAAACGACCTCTGCACATTCAGTGCAGTTACCCATCAAGACCTTTGATCAAAATCATTACTTTGTACGAACCAGATCCGTTACAATGGATTGATTTCAAAATAAGGAGAAAAAATGCCTAACGAAGCAATCCAGAATGAAATTCTAATTGAACAGAAGGTTACGTACACCCTTGAGATGGATGGCAAATTTTTCTTAATTGAGAATGTACCTGCCCGAGTCAACGTTGAAACAGGAGAACAATATTTTTCACCAAAAACCGTTGATCGTTTACAACAAGTAGTGTGGAAGGGGCAACCAACTCGAACTGTTACGCTCCCTGTATATGAGTTCACAAACTCGACATAATGATGCCCTAATTTTTTTCATCTACCCTGGAGATGTTAGAATCATGGAAACCAGCAAAAATGATATTTTAAGAGTCGGTGTGATTGGACCAGGGGGTGCGGGACGTGGTAATACACTCGGTTTCGCAACCCGTCCAGATGCAGAAGTTGTCGCTGCAGCAGATACACATGAAGGCAGTTTAGACGCTTTAGAGAATGCACTCCAAGAACGCGTTGATGGCTATAAAGCGAACAGTCTCAATCGCTACCTCGGCGAACATGAATTCATCGAGATGCTCAATCACGAAGATCTGGACATCGTTGGTGTTTTCTCACCGCATTCCCTGCACGATATTCATGTAAAGTACGCGCTTCGCGCGGGTTGTCACGTCATCGTTGAAAAACCGATGGCAAACATTGTCGGTGATGCTATCTCAATCACCAAAATTGCGATAGGCAGCGGGTTACACCTCGTCGGTGGGTATCAACGGCATTATGAAGACACCTACATGGCGGGGAGACGCGCAATCGCCGAAGGACGCATCGGAAACCTACAGAAATTCGAGGTGTATATGGCGCAGCGATGGGGCGCGGGCGGATGGCGCGGTAATCCACGTTTCTCCGGTGGGGGTCAACCCAACGATTCCGGCAGCCATCTCCAAGATATATTTTTGTGGATGACCAATGCTTTGCCAGCTGCAGTCTACGGAACAACCGACATGAAATTTGAGGACGATGACGGAAATCTCGTTCCAAAATTCGTCGAAATTAATTCCTACTCTGATGTAACACTCGATAACGGTGCTGAAGGAACAATTACTATCCTCGGTAACACGCGCGTTGGGTTTGAAGAGTGGGTCATTCTTGAGGGCGACGAAGGCACGATTGAAATCAAAGGCGGAATTCGGTACATCCCCAAGGGTGGCGAGGCTGAACCGCTGACTTACCCGCGTCCGGAAGGATACCCGCGCAACAAAGTTGACCAACTCGTCGGTTTAGCGAAAGGTGAATACGAAGCAAACTACACCTCCGGCATCAACGGCGTACGCACCAGTTGGCTGACGAATTCAATCCTTGAAGCAGGCAGAGGTCCCGACGCGAAAAATAGAGTGGATTGCGACGAACTCATCGAAAAAGAGGGCTATACCCGACAAGAGGTCTTAGCACTGATTGATGAAAGCGCGTCCAAATCGTGCTACTAAAGTACGGTTGTCCATTCTTGTGGATTCGCTATGAAGAAAGGAGAAAAAACCGTGAAATTTTTGACACAACTCGCTGTTGATAGTATGAAATGTTTCGCATTGACTGCGATTATATTGTTAGCAGCATCGCAAATCGGGTGTTTACCCGGAGGTGCCTTAAGCAACGCAGAGAAACTGGCAGAAAACAAAGATTACTATGGTGCAGTTGAGGCTTACCAAAACATTGTCGATACCCAACCCGGCACACCGGAAGCACTTCAAGCACAATTTGCTATCGGTGCACTGTCTATTGAGCAGATGAATCGACCGGCAGAAGGTATCAAGGCTTATGAAGCCGTCATCGCCACTGCCCCTGAAAGCCAGCAAGCTGCTGAAGCATACTACGAACTCGGTATGCACTATTTTAAAGAAAAAGATTTCAAGTCTGCACAAACCCAATTTGACGCAATTGTCAATAAATACCCGCAGCTGGAACTGAGCCACAATGCACATCTGATGTTGGCAAAAAGTTACGAGGAGGCGAACAGTTTTGAACAGGCCGCGGAGGCTTTCGATAATTTCGCGAACCGCAATCCACGCAGCAAACGAGCGGCATTGGCACTTGAGAATAAGGCGCGAATCCAACGCCAACACCTCAAGGACGAAGAGGAAGCGAAACGCACGAACCAAATGCTCGTTAAAAGATATGGAAAGGTTGAAGGTGCCCAAGAATCGGTCGAAAAAGCGAAGCAAGAACTCAGAGATTTCAACGCCACGATTCCAGAACCCGATGATCCATTGGCAACACAGCAGGGCAGGGCGTTGGCGCAATTTGAAGCCCGACGTGAACGCGACCGACCGCGCGGCGGCGTTGAGAGAAGTCCGGCAATGGGCAACACAAACGTCGAAATCCCGGACTCTGGGTTTGGAATTAGCGCAGCAGACGTTATGCGGAATTTCGGTGGACAGGGCGGTATCGCAGGTGATGATCAAGGCAGTTACCACGACGCTGAACTTATGATTGCCAACTTCTTCTACGGCGATGAAAGTTATCGGGACGCAGGCGCGTTATACTTCGATGCGATCGCACGGGCAGAAGCCGAAAAAGTAAAAATTGACCCGTACACCTATCTCAAACTTTCGATTTGCTACCGAAAAGTCGGGATGCATCAACGCGCAAAAGAGGTACTCAGAAAAGCCGCAAGTCGGGATGGTGAAGTTATTGAGGCGGTTATCAATACGGGTCGAAATCACTACACTTCCGAATCCTATGAGAAAGCGATAGAAACCTACAATTCTGTCATCGGACTGAGTCGGAGCAAAGACTCGGAGGTTTACTGGCTAATTTCGCTTGCACACAAAAAACTTGGCGAACCAGAGAAAGAACGGGAAGTACTTGAACGTGCTGTCGCCGCGAACACGCAGAATACAGACGCGTTACAGAGCCTTGCTGAAGTTCTCCACTACCGGCTAAAGGATCGGAAAGCGGCTGTAATTTTCCAAGATTTGGTTGATCAGAAGGGTGATACCTACATAGGTGCCAAAACACTCGGAGATCTCACCTATAAATATGGGAATTACGTTCAAGCCAGTGCCAGATATAAAGCCGCCGCTCGAACAGCGAAACGGTTGCTTGGTAAGGCAGAGAACGACGCGGAGAAACGGGAATTCCGCAATCAGATAGTTTATGCAACGATTCTTGCTGCACGTGCGACCCATCAGCGCGATAAACCCGAAGATGCACAGAAGATCATAGACGAATTGGCGGCGGAATATCCAGAACATGCGCTCATTCCCTACGGTAGAGGTGAATTGGCACTTCTCAACGGCGATACAGAAACCGCTGTTGCTGAATTCAAAGCGTCGATTGAGAAAAACCCACACTCTGACATCGCAGTGATCGCCCTTGGAGACTACTATGTCTCACAAGGTTATAACGACGATGCAATAGCCCTCTGGGAAGGTTTTCTGGCCAATAATCAGTATAACCGGAACGTCCAACGGAGCCTTAAAGCATTGAAAAGTGAAGCGGCATCCGAAGATAAGCCAGATGCGCCGGAAAATTAAGTTAACAAAGTGCGGCTTTTAGCCGCACTTAATACCACTCTTTTTGGAATAGTGCGTGTTCAAATCGCACTACATACCACAATTTTTGAGAATGACCAATCTTTTTTGGAAAAAAACTTGACTTTTATAGTCAATTGTGTATAATTAATAATTAAAGTTCTTAATTTCCTAGCGCAAGGCGGTTTTAAAGGTAAAATATGCGGGTTTCCACTAATGAAATCGCGCAACCTCTTAAAAAAGCATGCTTTGAGGAAAACGAGTCACCGACTGTTAAGTAATGTGTGCGACCTTAGCTTCAATATGTTCCGTAATAATATGGAAATAAGGAAGCGGTACCTTTAGATTGAAACCATCTTCCAGCATGCATTACAACGCAACCATACAAGAAACATTCCCGCGGGCAACATTGCACCTACTCCACCGATACCCCTTTATACCTCGCGTTTTGTCTTGTTGCACATCTCAACGGCGTAGCGCGCGGCTTGCAAGCGCATCTTCAGAAGTCTCACGCATTGGGTCGGAGTATCGTACCAGTTTAACCGGCTTTGTAGGAAAACCCGGTCTTCGTGCCTTAGTTTCCCTATGCCACTTTATTAAAAAGGGCATTGTTGGGAAATCCGGTAGGCGTAGTTTCCAACTGCGCACCGAAAGCGACAGAAACCAACTATAGTCAATTATTCTACAAGATCAGCCTTGATTCCATTTTAACCGCTGCTTCGTATGCTACTTTTGCGAATTCACTCATTTAATGTATCCCATATTTGAGTGGGAGTAAGGAATTCGTTAAATCGTTAGATGAACATCACGGTGGAACGATTATCTTGGAACCGAAGCACAATAAGGAGTACTATAAACTATGGAGAGCTTGGACATTGGCAAGCTCCAAGAAATGGAGTTCTCGGAACTCAAAGACCTTGCGCTGACGCTCGGAGTGGACGAATACACCGGGTCTCGGAAAGAGGAATTGATTAACGAGATTATAGAGGCTAAATCTGAGGGGGATACCCAATTTTACGGTGGCGGTGTCCTGGAAATCCTCGATGACCGGGATCAACACTACGGTTTTCTTCGTTCATCGCGCTCGAACTATTTGCAGAGCAACGAGGATATTTACGTGTCCTCATCGCAAATTAGACGCTTTGATCTACAGACAGGGCATGTTGTTGAAGGTATAATCCGCCCGCCTAAGAAGACGGAAAACAAGGCAGAACGTTACTTCGCGATGTTACAAATTGAGAAGGTCAACGGCGAGCCACCCGAAGCTGTCAAACAGAAAATCCTTTTCCATAATCTCACCCCTATCCACCCGTACGAACAATTAAAACTGGAACACAATCCGTCAGAATTTGGGACCCGGATGATGGATTTAATAGCACCCATCGGGAAAGGGCAACGCGGATTGATTGTCGCACCGCCCTATAGCGGAAAAACGACACTTCTGAAGAATATTGCCGCTGGTATTGAGGCGAACCATCCAGAAGTCTCTCTCATCTTTCTCCTAATTGATGAGCGTCCTGAGGAAGTTACGGATGTCGCACGTTCTGTCAAAGGAGAAGTCATCAGTTCTACCTTTGATGAACACCCAGAAAGACATGTTCAGGTGGCAGAGATGGCAATTGAAAAGGCAAAGCGCTGGGCAGAGTACGGGAAAGATGTCGTTGTGCTATTAGATAGCATGACCCGATTGGCGCGTGCACATAACGTTATGGCACCACATAGCGGCAAAACGTTGAGTGGGGGTTTAGATGCCTTGGCATTCGTGAAACCACGTCAATTCTGCGGCGCAGCTCGGAAATTTGAAGAAGGCGGGAGTCTAACGGTCATCGCGACCGTCCTTATTGATACGGAAAGCCGTCAAGATGAATACATCTATGAAGAATTTAAAGGCACCGCCAATATGGAAATTCACATGGAGCGTGCCTTGTTAGACCTTCGCATCTATCCACCGATTAACATTGAAAGATCGAAAACACGGCGTGAAGAACTCTTGTTAGCACCAGATGTACTTAACAAAGTCTGGGTGCTACGGAAATTTACAAGCCAGATGGACGACGCGGAGTCGCTCGAAATGCTCATTGAGCAATTCAGCAAAAATGCCTCAAACGCCGAGTTCCTCGAACGAATGGTGGACAATGCAAGCTATACTACCACCACATCTGTGAAATCCAACAACGCGCGTCCGAAGCGGTAAGTGTGAATCTTTACATGCTTGCCTCGGCACGCTTGAGAAGCATAGTACAATTTTATAAATGGCAGATGCGTAATACAGAAATCTCAAATTTAAGGAAGGACATTATGAAATCTGAAATACATCCTGAAATCGTAGAATGTGTGATCACATGCGTTTGTGGCGCGACCCATAATACGCTTGCTATCCAACCTCAAATGCGCGTAGATATTTGTGGAAAATGTCATCCATTCTACACTGGACAACAAGCGCGGTTTATTGACACTGCTGGACGTGTTGAAAGTTTCCGCCGACGTTACGGGTTGACTGAAGAAGCAGAAGAAGAGTAAAGATACGTTGTCTGACTTGTAAGTCCAAATTGATTAGAATTCTAAGGAAGACATCCGTGTCTTAACAGCCCAATGATATAACCAATGGGGGTAGGCACGCGGAGTGTTTTACGGATAAACCCCTCATTTTTAATCGTAATTAGCAAGTTTTCGCTTGCAAGCGGTGCCGAAAATGTTTGAAAAACTCAAGGATATTGAAACTAAATACGCTGAGGTTGAAAATGCGCTTGGAGATCCGGCACAAATTTCAAATCAGCAGCGGTTAATGGAGTTATCCAAAACCCACGCGGAACTCTCCCCGATCGTTTCCGCTTATCAGGAGTACCAGCAATTAGAAGCTGCACTTGAAGATATACTACTCCTGATAGAATCCGAAACAGATGCGGAAATGATTGGATTGGCGCAGGAGGAATTGGACAGCCTCACCGGGAAAAAAGAGGCACTGACCGAAGAACTCAAGCTGCTCCTCATTCCGAAAGATCCGAACGATAAAAAGAACGTCATCATCGAAATTCGGGCAGGCACCGGTGGTGAAGAAGCCAGTCTCTTCGCAGCCGAATTGTTTCGGATGTATACCCGTTATGCTGAACGCCTGCACTGGAAAGTTGAGCTTCTCAGTGCAAACGCAACCGGATTAAAAGGCTTTAAAGAAGTCGTTTTCTCAATTGAGGGGACGAACGCATATAGGCACCTGAAATATGAGGGTGGCATACATCGCGTCCAGCGAATTCCGACTACAGAAACGAGCGGACGCATCCATACCTCTGCCGCGACAGTAGCCGTGCTCCCTGAAGCAGAAGAACTTGATTTAGCAATCGATGAGGCAACCGAATTGCGAATCGATACCTACCGCTCCTCCGGTCCCGGTGGTCAAAGCGTTAACACAACCGACTCCGCCATTCGAATTACACATATACCAACAGGATTGGTTGTAACCTGCCAAGACGAGAAATCTCAGCATAAGAATCGCTCCAAGGCGATGAAAATCCTCCGGGCACGCCTCCAAGAGCAAAAACAGGCTGAACTTAACAGTGAAAGAGCCGAAACCCGACGCTCTATGGTCGGAAGTGGTGATAGAAGCGAGAAAATCCGTACTTACAACTTTCCGCAATCTCGTGTAACCGATCATCGTATCCAATTCAGTTCCTATCAACTTGATGCCGTTTTAGATGGTGATTTGGGAGCCTTTATTGATCAGTTAACAACCGCAGACCAAGCGGAAAAGTTGGAAGCGGCTTAACGCACGCCAGCTAAGGAACACAGACTATGTCTAACAAAATGTGGCGTGTCGTAGATCTACTCAATTGGACATCGCGGTATTTTGAGCAGCACAGCCTCCCGAATCCGAGATTAGACGCAGAGGTGTTGCTCGGACACTTACTCGAAAAGAGCCGTCTGCAACTCTATCTCCACTTTGAAATGCCTGTCTTCCAAGAACACCTCACGCCATTTCGAGAACTCATAAAAAAGCGTATCGAGCATACACCCGTTAGTTACTTAACAAATCGAAAAGAGTTCATGTCCTTAGATTTTTATGTAGATGAACGGGTTCTCATTCCGAGACCTGAGACGGAGCAGCTCGTTGAAACGATTCTCACAGCCAAAACAGAGGATTCCCAACGTTTATTAGAACTCGGTACAGGGAGTGGTGTTATCGCTACGAGTCTTGCCGTGCATCAACCGGAATGGGATATTATTGCAACGGACATCTCTGAACCTGCGCTCGCGGTCGCTCAGAAGAATGCCGAAACACATGCCTGCGCAGCACAAATCAAATTTCTGTCGGGCGACCTATTTGAACCGATAAAGGCGATGGATCCTGATGGGAAAACCCGATTCGATTGGATAGTCTGCAACCCGCCTTATATCAAAAAGGCAGAATGGGATACCCTGAGTCCGGATGTCCGAGATTATGAGCCAGAGATCGCCCTGTTCGCTGGCGACGACGGTCTCGCTGTGATTCGTCGATTAATCGCTGAGGCACCTGAATACCTCACACCGAACGGAAGACTCATCCTCGAAATCGGTGACGCACAAGCTGATGCTATTCGGACACTCATTGATGCCGAACCTGCTTACTGCACATATCAGTTGATCAAGGACTATGCGGAGAAAGAACGGATTGTCCTTGCCAGTGTTTCTTAAGGCTTATTAGCCACTTCTCAACCCCGATTTGAAAGACTTACAGTACCGCCTCTTTGTATCTCCATTGGCACTATTTTTACGCGGAGCTATAAAAAACCTCTCGAAATTCTACGAAAATTGTTTTTTCTTGACATATTTTGCTAAAATTTGTTATACTAAATACAAGAAACGTTGGTGGCGCATTAGTTTTCCATGGCGTGCCATTTTTTTTTCAGTTTTTTTGAAACGCGGTCGGTTTTGTTAACGTTAAAATGTGTAGCCTGCTGAATAAAGATTTTTTTAATAGGCGAAGGAGCAGATTATAATGGCGCGCCAAACACCAAATGATGTATCTGCTGTCGAAGACACCTATCTCGCGACACAAGCGAAAGCAGGCAACGATGCCGCGTTTAGGCAATTGTTCGACAAGCATTATAAATGGGTTTATAACAAAGCCTATCGAATGCTTGGAAACTATCAAGATACAGAAGAGGTTGCCTCGGATGTATTCGTTAAGGTTTGGCAGAAGCTAAACAAAAACAAATGGAATGCAGAAAAAGGTAGTTTTCAGGCATGGCTAAATATGGTGGCTCGAAACACCATTATCGATGCAATACGAAAGCGAAACAGGATTCGGGAACATCCACTCAGCGGTTCACCTGATGAGGAAGAGCAGCCGTTGAGTCAGTACGAGGACCCGTACGCCGATCCCGAACAAGAATTAGAAGCTGCAGAAGCACAACAGATTCTGGAAAGTGCCCTTGAACAAGTCACGAAACCGAATCATCGGATTGCGTGGATGTTACGGCATTTAGAGGGTTACAGTATTGCAGAGATTGCCCGCATTCTTAACCGGAAAGAAGGCACTGTGAAAATCTGGATTTTTCGGTGTACGGAAGAACTGCGGAAAATTCTGGTTGCCAAAGGCATCCAGTGGATTTATTAATTTTTTGGAGGATTAACTAATGCGCTTCTGGAAGAAATGGCGAAGAGCCGGGATTTCAGTAGATGACCTTAAAAAGGCAGAGATGCTGGAGGCTTATACGTGCTGGTTGAAAAACGAAAGGCTCTCCCGTAAGCAGAAACGTCTTTTGGAGGAAATCAATAATTTTCCGGAACTTCAGCCATTAAAACAACTCATTGATTTTTCACACTATCGCTTCGAGGAGAGAGAGAACATCGTGCCGCCGCCGGGTGCCCAGCAGCGCGCTCGAGAACGGGTCATGGCGGAAATTCGGGGCGAGGCACCGGAATCAAACGATTCACAATCAAGTGTTCCTTTTGGATCCCCACTTGATCCGGTTTATGAGCGAGATGTCGGGAACGATACTACCGAAATTATGCAGGTAGGGGGTTCTTTACCTGACGCGGATGCCCTCAGACAGTGGGATGAGGAACAATCACCAACATCTCCAGAAATGTTAGACCGCTACGATGCAATCCGAACACTTTCCCGTTTGCACATGCGATTCGAGCAGAAGGATGACGACGTATACGTCACAGATCTCGGGAGTTCTAATGCGACTTACGTTGATAACGAACGCGTTGAAACGTCTACCCGGGTTCAAGACGGCTCTATACTGAAGTGTGGAAAAATTAGTTTTAAGGTTGTTGATATTGAACGTTCATAGTTATATGGGGAAAAGGAGCAGGAGTGCATTGATGGAAAAATACTTAATGCCTTCCGCTCCTTATGGGAATTATGCATCTAAGGCATACCAACTCATTAGCATTGTCTCATTTTCAACAAGCGACGCTCAGTTATGGGCAAGCATGTTATGTTGAAGCGATTCAACACTACCTCGCTGGCTTGAGATTAGGTGCGGTACAGCATCACTATATCTATGCCGATCTGGCGAAAGCATACGAGATGGTTGGAGAATGGGATACAGCGTTGGAATGTTTAGACAACGCACTTCGATTATGTCCTGATTCGCCAACTGCCCTTAGACGTAAAGCGCGTATTCTTGATGAGAAAGCATGTTATGATGGGTTGGTTTGTTCGGAGGATTTGCGCAAACCACCTCCCCAAGAATTCCTTGAACGTTTGCAACTGGACACTACAACACCCGCTAAACACGTTGTAGATTCCGAATTTTTCAATCTAACTTGCCATTCGACGATGACCCCTCAGACAGTATGGAACATCTGTCGGCTTATTCACCGAACCTATACTGAGTTGGGTGAAATATTAGGGTATTATCCTATCTTTCCTGTACCTATCTCAATTACAAACACAAATGGCACTACAGCGTCGCAGCGTTCACTACCGAAATGGGCCAGTGGCTGCTACGATGGAAGTATCCGTTTACTCTACTGCGCAGTGGGTGAGCCGGTACTCGGCATTTTATATGCGCTGCTGCGCCATGAATGGGTACATCTATTGGTCTATCATCTAACAAATGGACACTGCCCGGTATGGCTTGATGAGGGGCTCGCACGGAGCATCGCACGCCCTATGTTCCAGTCCGAACGGTTTGATTTGCAACAGACGGTTCAAACGAAGCGGTTACTCTCGTTTGCTGCATTGAATGAACCATTTAGTCAACTTCCCCCGAAATACCGGAAATTGGCATATATCCAATCCGCAGCGGTCGTTGAATATCTTACTCAGCGATTCGGTTTTCCCGAAATCCGCAAGCTGCTCCATCAATTAGGTAATGGTGTACCCATAGAAACAGCAATTGAACAGGCTTTTGGACTAACGCTGCAGGAAATTCCGCTTGTGGGTACTCCGTAGCACGCGAATCTTGGTCTCCCATACAAGAACACCCAACAATGACGAAACTTGATATTGGTATCCTTATCCTTGTTGGATTGGCTGGTATAAGTTGTTACCGTGCGGGATTCACCCGAAGTGTTTGGGGTGTGTTCGTAATTGGTGTGGGGTTTTTTGTAGCATCCCAATTCTGGCATCCACTCGCGGTATTCCTTCAGAAATTTATAGCAAACCCTAATTGGACGAAATGGTTGAGCATCGCCGCTGTTGTAATCACTGTTTCTATTCTTATTGATTTACTCTTTGAACGTGTCCAGCGCATCCTTGAAAAAGGGGTTTTGGGTTGGGTGAACCGATTGTTAGGACTCTGCTTCGGGATCGCTTCAGGTGGAGTCGTTATCGCCTTTGCTCTTATTCTTCTTAACACGTATGGTGGCGATGGTTTCAAAAGCGAGATTGAAAATTCTCGTTTCGCGCCACGACTCATAGATATTGGGCATCGCGTTTGGGCAGTCAGCAAAGATCATGTACAAAGACAACTCGACACTGAATGAAAACCCACCTACCTATTTTAACGCAATACGCGCTTCTCAGTTGTACGCTATATTTTCTCTTTTTCAGCACGGTTTCGCCGTCTCCAGCAGTCGTAGAATCTGATTTTGCAGACGCACTCTTCCGAGAAGGTGACTATCTCAACGCTGCCTACGAATATAAACGACTCCTTTTCCTACATCCCGATGCCCCTCAAAGCGATTTCATAGCCTTTCGCATTGCCGCATCTTACCAGAATGCAGGTCAATTGAAAAACGCAATTCGCGCTTACCAACGCCTAATTGATACCTATCCAAAAAGCACGCTTGTCGCCCGCGCTAAAAACAATATTGCACAATGCCATATTCTATCAGGGGATCGTAAGCAAGGACTTACATCACTGAAACGGTTCCTCACTGAACATGAGAAGAGTGATTTGGCACCACGCGTCCACTTTACAATCGGAATGCTACATATAGACAAGGGAGAATGGACAGAAGCGAACAGAGTCTGGAATGATGTCTCTGTAACCTATTCCGAAAGCCCTTTTGCTGAAGTTAGTGATAGATTAGCGCGGATGGTGAAAAATGCTGAGACTTTGCCACACCGTTCTCCAACGGTCGCAGGCGCGCTCTCAGTATTGGTACCAGGCAGTGGACAAATTTACACCGGACAAACAGTCGATGGGCTTTATGCCTTCGTCAGTGTCGCAATCCTCGGAGGTGCGAGTCTCTATTACGTTGATCAAGAGCGTTATGAAGTTGCTGTGCCTGTTGGCATACTTGGCGCGTTTTTCTACGCAAACAGCATTTATCAGGGTATCCAAACAGCACGGGCTTTTAATCTACAGCAGGAAAGACTGTTTCGCAGTAGACTCCAACAGGAGATTCGAGATTCCGGTTTATTTGGGACAATACCACCGCCGACAGATAAAGTGAAATTAGTGTTATGGAAATCAAGGTTTTAAAATGTCAATTGCGTGTTCTTTAACAATACGCTGTTGCTCGATGCGTTGTTTATAGAATGGTATTAGATTAAAATTATGCACCCTTTTTCAACGCATTCGCGACTATATAGCGAAAAGTGAAATAATCAATCAGACATTTCTTCGTACCCTATAAGCACTCCTACCCTGAAACGTATTATCCAGTCATTAAAACCAGCAATTATTTAAAGACAATTGACAACGCACTTACAATGCAGCAAATCAACGTTGATGTGCGTCAAGTATTCGATCAGTGCATACAAGGTAATGTGTATGCACTTTTCACAAATTTTGCTATAATTCTACGTAATAAAACCTTTCTGGAGATGTCAGATGAAAACAGACGATGTTGTATTGATTCAACTTACACTTGCGGGGGATGAAGCTGCCTTTGCGAGTTTGGTCGGTAAATACCAGGAACAAGTTCACGCGTATGCGTATCGGAAAACTGGAGATTTCCACATTGCTGAAGACATTACACAGGAAACATTCTTTGAAGTGTATCGAAATTTGGCAAAGCTGCGAGACTCGGCAAAGTTTTCAACATGGCTTTTTGCGATTGCTAATTATCTTTGTATAGCGTGGTTCCGAAAAAATCAATCAAAGTCCAAATTGTTACGTGAGAACTACACAATAAATACAGAGACAGATACATATTCACGGTATGTGGCTTTGGAAAACGAGAGGGATGCTGCCGAAGCACAACGCGAATTGGCTCAAAAACTGCTTTCAATGCTAAAGGAAAGCGATCGCCAACTCATCACACTCCACTATTTTGAAGAGATGACATCTGCTGAGATAAGTAACTATTTAGGTATCCCCCAAAATACGATTAAGAGCCAACTTCATCGCGCAAGACAAAGGTTAAGACAATACGATTTATCAACTCAAGAGACAATAGATATTCCTATTAGAAAGGGACACAGTTCCCGACTTCCGCTACAAGGAGAAATTAGTATGACAGATAGAATGCGTTCAGAAATACTCAAAATGAGGTCTTTATCATACCGTTCCCAAATGCAACTTTCCTCAGATGGAGAGTGGCTTGCTTATGTTGTGATAGATCCTGACCGAAAATCATCGTTTGAACAACAATCTGCGGAATCTTCATATCATCAACTGACTGGCGCCCTGACTGAAAATCATTGCCATGAGGTATGGGTTACCAACATCAAAACGAAGGAATTCCATAAACTCGGCGCAGATACTGGGGTTGACTGGGCACCGCGATGGTCTCCAGATGGACACTACTTAGCATTCTACTCTGACCGAATGGGGGCACCCCATCTTTGGGTTTGGGATAAGGTTGAAAAGAAACTCCGCCAACTCAGCGAAAAACCGATTAGTGCAACACACGGTCTTGAAGTACCGCAGTGGACTTCAGACGAAAAACATATCATCACAAAGTTACGTCCCGAAGATATAGAGCTTTCCACAATTATCTCAACTGAAACAAGTCCACAAGCGATAAACGTTTGGCACACCGATTCAGATGAACAGCCTTTTTTAGAGGAGGAATCGGAGCAATTCGCGTGGATCAAAGGAAATTTAGGTGTCTTTGATATTGACACAGGTGAGGTGTCAATTCCCACCCGCGGATTGTATACGAGAAATATTACACTCGCTCCGGATGATACCACAGTTGCTGTGCTAAATCTAATTATGGAAGAGAAGTTGACATCTCAAGAACACCTTTTTGAGTTATTATTAGTTCCTTTAGATGGAAAGCCAGCCCGAAGTTTGGCTACAAATATCAGTGAAAAAGAGTTATTCGTGAGTTGGTCGCCAGACGGTCAGAAGCTAATATATGCCGACCAGAGTGGACTGTATTTGGTTTCAATCCGAGATGGTAAACAGACGAACATCACTGAAAACATTGAAGAGAAACTACGATTCTTCGCACGCCCGTTATGGACTCCGTCAGGTGGCTCGTTTTTCTGCGGCATCGACGGAAATATATGGGAATTTGCAGCAGATGGCAGCAATCCACGGAAACTGACAGAAGAATTGGATAGACCCATCATCGGGCTGGTGGCGAAAGGGAATACCCATGTCGTATGGCAGTCAAGCGATACGGAGTCTATCTGCGTTCAGACGCATGAACCAGAAACAAAGAAAGACGGCTTCTATTTGGTAAATACCGCGGAGGCACGTGCGACTTGTCTGTTTGAGGAACCGATTAGCGTAACCAGTCGTATTGCAGACGAGTTCGATTTAAAGGTGGTGGGTTATGAGGCACAGATTGTCTACAGATCGCAAAATGCGACACATCCAGAGGAAATCTGGACGTTTGATGTAGACGCTAAAAAACAACAACAAGTGACCGAACTCAATCCACATCTGCGCGGCTTACAATTCGGTGAAGTCCGATTCGTCGAAGCAAAAACGGAAAAGGGTACACGTTTACGTGGTGCTTTGATGCTGCCCGCTAACTATGAGGAAGGCAAACAGTATCCTTTAGTTACGTGGATACATCCGGGCATGCCTCCATCAAGACTTATCTATAGTTTTGGGTTATTTGATTACGTAATAAACTTTCAACTCCTTGCCGCGCGTGGTTTTGCTGTGCTTGGTATTGATCTGCCGCCTAAATCCGACATGTGGTTAAAGGAATTGCCCGAATATGTGTTACCAGCAATAGACAAGGTCGTTGAAATGGGTGTCGCCGATACAAATCGTTTGGGAATAATGGGATACGGCTCTGGTGGATACTGTTCAGCGGGACTGATTACACAAACTAACCGTTTCAAGGCTGCAGTTTGCGGTGGCGGTTTTTATAATTTAATCCAAGTTTATGGCGATCTTTCAAAACGCGGAGAAAGTCGTGGTATTGATTGGGTGGAAGGACGGCTTCAAATAGGTGGATCGCTCTGGGAACAACGCAAACAATATATTGACAATTCACCACTATTCCATTTAGATAAGGTAGAAACTCCTGTTTTGGTCTATTGTGGTGAAGGGTATAACGGTTATGATTACATGCAATCTGGTGAGCTTTTCTCTGGATTACGCAGGCTTAAGAAGGAAGCGACTTTTACTTGGTATCGTGGTGAAGGGCATATCGTGACAAGTTGGCGACCTGAACATCGCGCTGATTGCTGGAAACGTATTATTGATTGGTTTGAAAAACATCTGAATTAGAGGAACTTCATGATAACAACACTGATCCGTCGGGAACTTCTTGACAATCTAATGACATTCCGCTTCGCTGCCGCAGTCTTTATTATGTTACTGCTTGTCGTTGCGAATTCCGCTGTGCTGATTAAAGATTACGAGCGACGCTTGGCAGCTTACAACACTGCTCTCAAAACAGAACGTCAGCAATTGCAGGAACGGAAAACCTATTCGTCAGGAGCCTTGGACGTTGCTCGCCCGCCAAATCCGCTGAGTATCTTCAATGTTGGGTTGGATAAACGGCTGGGGAACGAAATTTGGATATCTTACGCTTTTGTGCCGACATTGTGGGATGCACGGATGCGAGGGACGACAAATCCACTTCTCAATCTCTTCTCTTCGATTGATATTGTTTTTATCTTTGAGGTCGTTCTGAGCCTGATAGCACTGATTTTCGCCTACGATGCCATCGCGGGAGAACGCGAGCGCGGTACATTGCGTCTGGTGCTAACGCATCCAGTCCGTCGCGGGCATATCCTGCTTGCAAAATACATCAGTGCGATGACCTGTCTGTTGGTTCCACTGCTAATGAGTCTACTCCTCGCGGCGATTTTGCTGACAATATCCACGGCTATTTCTCTGAGCATCGGTGATCTCCTCCGCATCGGCGGGATTATCTTGAGCTCAATTGTCTACCTGTCGCTATTCTACTTCATCGGTATGCTAATTTCAGCAGTAACCCGCAGAACCGGCACAGCGTTAATGCTCGCCATGTTTGTCTGGGGGTTTTGGGTGTTGGTGTATCCAAATGTGATCCTCGCCGCGATTGCCCCGCCTCAGACCTCTCAAGAACGTATGGTTTCCACTTACGACGAAATTAAACAGATCTGGGATGAATTCGACAGAGAGCGAAAACATTTCCTTGCGAATGACGCTGCGCCAGGAGAAGATCCACATTTTGGCATGGTAGGAGAAGGCCCACATTTTGGGATAACAGGCGGATCCGGTTTCAACTACGCATACTTTTATAAAAGGCCATCAACGCTTGAGTATTTCTACCTCGCTGGTTCAAACATTCGGAAGCTTACTGAAGCATCCAAACCTCAGGTGCCACACGCCCAGAACTACTACCGCTACCTCGGTCCGAAGACTATCAACACCGCAGAACGGGCGTGGCTTGTCCGAAAACAGGCACTCGAAACTATCTTCGTTCAGCCAGCGATCGTTGACCGCATCCTTTTGAGGTGCTCGCCAGTCGGGATGTACGATGCTGCAACGCAAGCGTGGGCAGGGACAGATCTGCACGGACTCAGAGATTTTTTTCAAGCGGCCCGAAGGTACCGACGGACCCTGATTGATTATTACTACGATAAGAATGTTTTCGCGTCTCAACAATGGTTTTCTGCCGATAAGGGCGCGGTGGACTGGGATAGTTTGCCTCAGTTTTCTTTTCACAGAAGCGATGTGAAAATAAATGCAGCGCGTGCATTGCCAGATTTACTCTTGCTGCTAATGATGAACCTTTTTCTCTTTATCGTAATATTTCTGGCTTTCCAAAGAAGTGAAGTGTAGAATAGTTATAAGTTAACAGTTATAAGTTATAAGTTAAGAGGGTTCAGGGACTCCCATCGCTCTTTCTTATAACCTACAACCATTAAAACTGAAAACCGAGTACCGACAACTGAGAACCAATAAATGATTTGGCATATTGCGAAACGAGAAATTTACGATAATCTGAATAGTCTCCGGTTTGCACTTGCAACCGTGTTACTTCTGGGTTTAATGTTGGCTAATGCGGTTGTCCATCTCCGAGAACACCCTGTACGGATGCAGAAATATCACGATGCTGTTACAGAATCGCTGAATCGCTTAGGATCTCGAACAAATTTATATGACATTGCGCAACGGGGACCCGGATATCTTTACAAAAAACCGTCATCTCTCCATTTCTGTGCAGATGGAGGTGATCCCTTTTTGTCAGATCAGGTCAACGGCGGATTCTATGCTTGGGCTACCGATGACTTAAGAGGTTTCTGGCAGTTGCATTATCGTCCTGCGACCCACAATTCAAGAAATATTCGGCCGGACACTATCATAGTAGATTGGGGGTTTGTGATCGGGTACGTCTTGAGCCTCATCGCGATCCTATTCACCTTTGACTCGATTTCCGGCGAACGCGAGCACGGCACACTACGTTTGATGTTGGCGAACTCAATACCGCGCCATACTGTGTTGATTGGTAAATTTTTAGGCGCATTGGTAAGTATTAGCGTCCCGTTTACACTCGCGGTGTTGATGAACCTATTAGTGGTCTCCACGTCCAGCGATGTCCAACTTGGCACTGAGGCGTGGAGCCGTTTGGGCATTGTGTTTTTTATTGCACTCCTGTATATGTGCCTGTTTCTTGCATTAGGTTTGCTGGTGTCGTCGCGTGTGCGGCGGAGTGCAGCGAGTCTTGTGATACTTTTGTTGACATGGGTTACTTTTGTCGCTTTTATGCCGAGTACACTTGCCTCCATTGCAAGCGGATTTTCAACACCGATGACTTATGATGAATTCCATGAACGTCGACAACAACTTAATATTGAACTCAGGGATGAATACGATACGCGTTTGCAAGAGGCGCGTAAGCACCCAGCGAAAAGAAGGGCGTTAGCGGGTGAATATGTCACTAAAGACGCAACAGCGCGGGAACGTTTGAGCCAGAAATTTTTAGACCAGCAGCACGCCCAAATTCAACTCGGGCGTTCCGTCACTCGTATCTCACCCGTTGCGATTGTGCAGTACCTTCTTGAGGTTTTTGCTGGCACAGGCTTTGAACGGCATCAACAATTTGTGGAGAACGTACAGCGTTATGCTCGTGAATACCGAGAATTTGTCACAGATATGGATAAAGCAGATCCAGAGAGTCTCCATATCATTGGGGTTCGTGAGGGAATGTCCCAGAAGCCCGTTAATCCAGAGGCAGTTCCAAAGTTTGAAGATACACTCAGTCTTAGTCGCGATTTCAATGCTGCGGCTATAGATTTACTTCTATTGGCTCTGTTTTTTGTTGTTCTATTGTCAGGTGCGTATATGGTGTTTGTACGCGTTGAGGTATAATAAAAGTCGAGGGATGAAGTCTATATCCATAGACCTACTCGTGATACTTTCTTTTTGAATAAAGGAAAAATTATGGCGAAACGAACATGTTTGATGATTGGTGGCGGTGGTATGGCAGCGAATTGGATACGCATTCTCACCGATAGTTTCAGAGATCGGGTTAAAATTGTCGGTTTAGCAGATGTGAATACAGAGGTTCTCGCAGCACAAGGTGAAGCTTTAGGACTCAGCACATCACAACGTTTCACGGACTTTCGTGAGGCGTGTGCAGCAGTCAAAGCAGATTTTTGTGGTATTGCGATCCCACCGAAATTCCACAGCCCCGCTGCAATTGCTGCTATGGAAAACGGACTGCCTGTTATCTGTGAAAAACCGATCGCGGATACCTGGGATGCCGCGAAGGCAATGGTGCGCACGGCGCAGAAAACTGGATTGCCGTGTGCTATCATCCAAAACTATCGCTATGCGGATAATAAACAGGAATTGATTCGTATCCGCGATGAAGGTAGATTAGGAAAACTTCAATACGTTGTTGGTAGATATGGATGCGATTTCCGTCGCTATTCCGCGTGGGGAGCTTGGCGGCACGATATGGATTTCGGACTCCTCATTGAAGGTTCTGTTCATCATTTGGACATGCTTCGGTTTCTCGCTGGCGGCAACTGCGAAACGCTGATTGGATTTGGATGGAATCCAGAATGGTCAAGTTTTCGGCACCATTCCAGCGGTTTCTATCTCATGCGTATGGACAACGGTGTTCATACCTCTTATGAAGGGAACAGTTCGGCGGCTGGCATCGAATACTGTTGGAATCATGAGTATTACCGCGCCGAGTTTGAAAAAGGCACAGTCGCAATCGCAGGTGGAAACCAGATGGTTATCCGCCGTGTTGATGGTGAACCGGAGGTTTACGCAGCACCACCCGTCCGCTACGAACATCATCATCATCTATTCGATGAATTCCTCAATTGGATTGACGGTGGTGAACCTTCCGAAACACGGGTTGAGGACAATATCAAAAGTTTTGTGCTTGTCATCGCCGCGATGGAAACAACCCTTGATGGACAACCGAAGCAAATTGCTAATTACCTAACTGATTTAAATCTCTAAGTCGTAAAGGAGAAATTGTGCAACTGCAAAATATGATACACGTTTTGATTAAATCATTATATTGCCTATTAATCTCTATTCCGGCTTTTGCAACGAGTGTCCATGCTGAAACAGCAAATCCGCAATATCGTTACGCAGAGCAACTATTTGAATCGGGTGATTACCGAGCGGCGCGGCTTGCGTATAAACGGCTGCTGTTTTATGATCCCGATACAGAATTCAGAGATATAGCGGACTATCGGATCGCACAGACTTATTATTATCAGAATGATGCCACACGTGCTGAAGGATTGTTTCGCAAGTTTCCAGCCATCCACCCGAATTCGCCTTTGCGGTTTCAGAGTCAGTTGATGCTTGGGCAGCTCCATTTCGATGCCGGGGCGTATTCGCAGGCGCGAAGTAGCCTCTTTGAACTCTTACACACCAGTGAAGAGCCAGAGGTCATAGCTGCAGCACACTATCTACGCAGCTGGTGCTACATTCATACGACCGATTGGAACAGGGCGATCTCGGAATTGCGGCAAATAGATGCATCTCAGACCGGTGCCTTCCCGGGCGAAAAGGTACACGAATTGGCAGACACGCTTCTTAAAGAAACGCCACTGCCTTCCAAATCACCACAAGTGGCGGGTTGGCTCTCTACAGTCGTTCCCGGAAGTGGACAGTTTTACGTGGGCAAAATGAAAGAGGGCGTTCTCGCGGCAGCATTGAGTGGGACGTTCATCTACCTTGCTGTGGATGCTGTTCGGGACCGTCGATATATTGACTGTGCCGGTATCTCTCTCGTCGGATGGCAATTTTATTGGGGTAACCGAACCGGTGCCCAACAACTCGCCTCTGAATATAACAAACACCACGAGCAGGCATTCATTGAAGCGTTGAAACGTCAGGCTCAGAATGCTCAACCGCAGTAACACCGGACGCTATGAGGATAGTTTACCATTCTGCCTGATTAAGGAATTCCAACGCCATCAAGGTGTGTCCCTCCGCATTTGGATGAACGCCATCTTGGGTTGTCCAGAGTGCTCCGGGACGGGCAGCGACTGCATCATCAAAAGCGGCGTTTGTTGGTATCAGTCTTGCCCCGAACTCCTCAGCGAGCCTATGAATACTTTCATTGTAAGCGTCTACGTCCAATGGGCGCGGTGCGTCAACATCTTCTTCAATATAGAAAATTTCAAATAGAAACAGAGACGCATCTAATTCGGTTTTCGCGCGTGTGAGAATCCGTCGATAGCACGCTTCCCAAACGG
>PYJC01000133.1 GCA_003635255.1 Candidatus Poribacteria bacterium
AACACCGTGCTTCGATGGGAGTTCCAACCTGGGAGTACGCTATTTTTGGTATGGACGCAATCACGAGAAGCTGACTTGGCATCCGTAGGGGAAGCTGACTTTGAGTTCCGTCCAATACAGAGTTTGGGGAGTAGTTTCGCGGATGACGGGGAAAACATTTTCCTGATCAAATGCCGATATTGGTTCGGTATGTAATCACCCAACCAATGTATGGTAAGTGCTAAGCAACGGATGGGCACCAAATCAACGGTATGAATGTCTGTTGGCATTCCCCGGGATCCTCCCCTACGATTATGGCGGAGAGCGGATATGATGTCTCTATGCTCTTTGGTATCCCAGACTTCTACCCTAAATTTGGATACGCAACAGTGCTGCGGGAAACGTGGGTCGAATTTGATACAAAATTTGGAATGGTCCGGCCCATTTTGATGTCCTGAACGAAGACGGTGAGGTGATTAGCTGTTTTGTCTGCGATGTTGTAGATGTTAATAGACACATAATTTATTTTATCAAATTCACGCTAATGGATAGGGAGTAAAACCGATGACAAAAGAACGAATTCGGATTTTAGTCGATACTTCACGCGATACTTGCTGGTCAAACGGATTGATATACATCGAGCCTGACAACGTCTATCAAACCACTAACAATCGGAAATATCTTAGTGAGGCAGTGCTAAAGAATTACGATGTGTTGACAATTTGCAGCAATACATCGCTAAAATATACCGATGCAGAACTTCAACTGATCCGAGAGTTTGTAGAAAATGGCGGTGGACTGCTTTTAGCTGCCAACACAAGTCGGTTCGAGCGAGATGTCTGCAAGCCGATCTCGGAGTTGGGGGTTAACCACGTCGCGTCTCTTTTCGGTGTGCGGTTTCTGCCGTTACCGGAAAAACACGAAGAGACGGGCATCAAGGAGAATCCGCCACGTATACCCCATGGACAGGGAGAAATCGATATCGAGGCGAGTCCGTTACGCAGCTATACAAAGAAAGAACTGCGTTTCACTGACTCCGAAATTGTTGATGGGTTGGGAATTGATGACTTGGGTCTTATGCACTGTGGGATCCTTGATATTCCTGCCGATAGTAGCGTTTTCTTAGAACACAGTGAGACAGGAGAACCTGTTGGGGCTAGTCTCCATTTTGGAGCGGGGCGCGTTCTGCTAATCAACGCGCAACCCTTTCCGGAGGAAAATTATCCTGTATCTGAACGATTTATTGATTGGTTGGGAACCAATCGTGTCTCTTTGACGACGGGTGCACAAACGATTCCTGATGAAATTCCGATTGATGATCAGGTCAAAGAGGATGGAAAAATTAAGATTTTCTATACGTACCTCATCGAGGACCGTGTAGATACCTGTATGGCTTATGCTAAGAAACTGCAGAAGGAGATGCTCTCGAAATTCCCTGAAGGTGAAAAAATTGAATGGCAAATCACGCTGCTTCCGTCGGATCTGATACCGTCGGCTACTCTTGGATACGGCCTCGGTTCGGGAACGGCAGTCGGTGTATGTGTCAGTCCCTCGAGACTCGCCTATGCGTTTGGTTTCGAGGCGAGTGGATTGCTCGCCAACAAAACACCGTTTGGAAAGGCGGCGTACGTTATGTCTGAGGGATTCCAGTTTTTCTTCGGTATCTGGGCAATGAAAATACTCGGATTTGAGCAAGAAGCGGCGGAGATACTTTCCGAGTTCGAGCGGCGATTTCAAGAAAACACCGAAGACGAGAGGATGGTCGACATCACAAAAGTTTACGATCAACCCTCTCACAAGCGGACCTGGATACTGAAGACACTCCTTGAAAAATATGGAGATGACCTGTTCGTTCGATTTGCCGAGGTGATGTCAGAAACAGAGGGGCCCCCAGACAAGAATATGCCGCTCACAACCTTCTCTTATGTGGATATACTCATCTACTACCTCAGTCGAGTGGTAGGTGAAGATTTGTTTCCATGGTTTGAAGAGATCGGCACGACCATCCATCCACTTCCGTTGGAATTTCCGAATGATAGTGCTGAATTTGTGACAGAAGTCCGTGAACGCCTCAACGGAATAGTTCGTGACACAACCACGGACACCAGCGACAGAATCGATGCAATCGAGGGGCTTCTCAGAATCGATGACGAATCGGAGGATGGAGGCTCGGAATTGGACGCAGCGGACAGATATACACGTCTGATTGCGGCGGCAAAACTGCTCAAAGGCTACGATGACCGAGCAGTTAATGTGCTTGAAGCGTTAACAGTTGAAACCGAGGACGACGGACTCGTAGCGATGGCAGCCCTGATGTTAGTTCGCAGTGGTCGAGCGGGAGGAATGCTGGATCGGTTCGTGGAGATCGCACCGCACCAAGATTACAGGTACCAAATCGAAACTGGATACCTGCTTGAAAAAACGGACCATCCAGCCTCTGAACGGTTTTCACACGAGAAGATCATCGACGAAAACGGTGATCCTGTCATAACAATGGAGGTTGAACATAATAGGGGTTTACATATCGATGCAATCGTTGAGGGGAAGCGCGTTGCTATTTACCGTGCGAGACCCTATATGCACCATTTTCCTTACAACACGCATGTTCCCGGAATTTATATAGGATGGTTGCATACCGTTCCAAATTATCGTCGAAAGGGTTTGTCGCAGTGGATATTGGATGCGTCAATGTCGCATGATCTGGTCCAACGGTACTCTTGTATCTCTCTCATCACCGGGACAGACAACACCGCCCATGGACTGTACACGAGTTTTAGGTTTGTTGATGGACTATTAGAGCAAGCGTTCACGAAAACGTTGCAGCACGAACCGGTGAAAGCGGTCGAAGGTTTAGTTATCCGTCCAAAATCACATGGAGATGAAGTCGAGATGGCGAAGGTCTCTAATACGTTTCATGAGGACCAAATGGAGAGCGGGCGAAGGCGTTCCGTAAGGCAGAGAAACTCAGAAACCCGGTTGATTTATCTCGCAGAGAAGGATGGAGAACTGCTTGGGTATGTGCAAGCAGGATATAGTGAGAACGGAACATCTGCTTGGATCATGGAATTTTGCCTTAGACCCCAACCTTCTGAGGATGAAAGTTTGCTTGAGGAGGTTGGTGCTGCAATGCTTAGCAAGTTGCACAGCGAACTGGTAAAACGTGAATGTGAACAGATACGCTGGAGTTCACAAGGCGAAGCGGAAAAGAATTATGTCAGAAAGTTGTTCCATAATTTGGGGTACACGTCGGTGTTTACGAATTGGGTGTGGATGTTCAAGATCATTAATCTGCCGATGCTACTTGAGGAGCTTACACCACTGCTTTCCAAGCGACTCAACGAGAGCGACACTCACAAAAACTGGCAGGGAACCATCGGCATCAAAAGTTCAGAACATCAGGCGAGTCTTATCATCAGTGATGGAAACATTCGCGTATCGGCGGAGGTTTCAGAAGATACTGCAATCCATATCACTACAGACGATGATACACTCACACAATTCATTTGGGGGATCCTCACGCCCTACGAAGCATTTTTACAGAATCAATTGCACGTCGCACCATCAGTCAACCGTTCGGTAGCAGGTCTGTTGGAAACCCTTTTCCCGGCACGTCAGCAAGTTGAAGATAGGGGACCACAGTGGCTGCCAAGTCGATTGTACCATGTTTAATGGAGCAAATTTCCAATACAAGGAGACGTTTTATGCCCCGAACTTCACGATGTCCCCGGGCAGACTTCTCTTTTTCTTTCTACTCCTCACTAGTCCTATATAAATAAAATAGGAGGCCTACCATTCACAGTCTACTCACTCTCAAGAAGTATGTCATTCGGTATAAATACGCCATTATATTGAGTTCCTGCGTTGTGGCTGTGACGAGTGCGATGCTTCTTATCAGTCCAAAGATTCTCCAAGCGGTTATTGATGAGTTAAAACGCGCGGACAGTGACCCAGACTTTACGGTATCCGCGGGTCGGCTCCTTTTTTTCTTTCTACTCCTCGTTGGGGTCGGGGTAGGTATAGGTATCACGGGTTTCACCCAACGCTATACCTCGATATGGGTCGCTAACCGGATAGAGTTTCATCTTCGGGCCGACTTCTTTCTCCATCTCCAAAAACTTTCCGCGGCGTATTACGACAACGCTCGCACCGGCGATCTGATGACGCGCGCAACCAATGATCTGCGCAACATCACAGGGATGCTGGGTTATGCTGTCTTGTATACCACCGAGGCTATAGTGCTTCTCGGATGCGCAATCACTATCATGCTGCGGATTGATGCGCCCTTAACCGGTGTTGCCCTACTGCCCTATCTAATGATTCTCGTTTTCATGCACGTTATCAGAAAGCGATATTATGTCCACTACACGGGCATTCAAGAGGCATCTTCAGATATGAACACCAAGATCCAAGAGAACTTGTCCGGCGTGCGCGTTGTGAAAGCATACACGCTGGAAGCAAGTGAGGCAGAGCATTTCCAAGCGTTGAACCGAGAACTTGTCAATCAAAATTATAGCCTGATTCGGTTGAATGCTATTAATGGGCCACTTAGTTGGGATCTCTTACCGGGCATAGGCATCGTCGTCCTACTCTGGATGGGCGGTCTCCATGTAATTGACGGAAAAATTACGATCGGCGAATTTGTGGCGTTTCTTGCTTATCTCGGGATGCTCATCCGTGCGACACGCAACCTTGGCTACTTTGTCACCACCTTTCAACGCAGTGCCGCGTCCATGGACCGGATAAACGCTGTCCTCAATGAAAAGCCGGAAATCTTTGATAGTGAGCAAGTGAACCGGGACATCAAAAACATTGAAGGTGAAATTGAGTTCAGAAATCTGAATTTTGACTATCCGGACGGAACGCCTGTGCTCAGAAACATCAACCTCAAAATAGAGCGCGGTATGACGCTCGCTATCGTCGGCAGGACAGGGTCTGGAAAGTCTACACTCGTCAATCTGATCCCGCGCATCCGGCAAGCAGAACATGGCACTGTCTTTATTGACGGAACGGACGTTCAGGATATACCGCTAAACGTGCTGCGTTCCAATATCGGATTCGTGGAGCAAGAGCCATATCTCTTCTCCGACTATCTGCGGTATAACATCATCTACGGTCTTGAGACCGCAGACGATGAAGAGGTTCGAGATGCCGCACACACCGCAGATCTTCTCGACCAAATTGAGGAATTCCCCAACGGATTGCGAACCCTCCTCGGTGAACGTGGAATAACACTTTCAGGTGGACAACGCCAACGGACCGCGCTTGCACGCGCAATTATCATCAAACCCAAAATCCTTATCCTTGACGACGCATTCGCGAGTGTCGATACCCAGACCGAAGATACGATTCTCAGTCGCCTTGACGAAGTGATGAACGAGTGCACCACGCTCCTCATTTCGCACCGTATCTCTACCGTCAAAGACGCTGATCAGATTATCGTTCTCGACGAGGGCAGCATTGCTGAGACAGGCACACATGAACAACTGCTTGAACACAACGGGATTTACGCCGGTCTCTATGAAACACAACTCCTGCAAGAAGAACTCGAAGAACTCTAAAGGGGGAAGCCACCTATGGCGAACACAGGAAATCAACCAGACGAATATAGCGATAAAGAGAAGGAGCTCGGGAAAGTCTATGACCGGGTGTTGATGAGGCGTCTCCTATCATACCTGAAACCCTACAAACTTCAGCTGCTCATCATTGGATTACTCATGGTCGGGACGACACTCTCCGGCTTGACTGGACCCTACCTGATGCAAATCGCCATTGATCGACACATCACTCCGGGTGTACGGGAGGGATTAGGCACAATCGCAATTTTTTACGTATTGGTATTGGTTGCTCAGTTCGTGTTCAGCCACTTTGAAGAGGTTCGCACGGAAATGATCGGGCAACACGTGATGTACGATATCCGACAGGTGCTCTTTTCACATGCACAACGCTTGGACGTGCAGTTTTTCGATAGAAATCCAGTCGGTCGGTTGATGACACGCGTCACCAGCGATGTCCAGACGCTCAACGAACTCTTCGCCTCCGGTGTGATTTCTGTCCTCACGAACCTGGTCCAGGTTTTGGGTGTTATGGTGGCAATGCTCCTCTATAATTGGCAACTCGCCCTCGTGTCATTCGGTGCCATACCGATCGTCTTGGGAACGGGATTCCTTTACCGGTTCTATTCACGCCGTGCGATTCGCGAAGAACGAGAACAACTCGCACGGATTAACACCTTTTTGCAAGAAAATATCGTCGGTATGACGACGATGAAACTCTTTACACAAGAACGACGAAGCCATCTCCGTTTTAACGAACGCAATCGGAAATTCCTCACTGCGAACCTCCGCAGCGGTATCTATATTGTTCTGAATAATTACACCATGTCTCAGGTGACATCATCGCTTACGTTAGCCGTGATTGTTTGGTATGGCGGTGGACAGATCGTACAAGACACGTTGACTATCGGAGTATTAGTGGCGTTCATTAGTTACGCGGGACGGTTCTTGGGACCCATCCGAGGACTCGGCGGAAAATACGCCGTCTTCCAAAACGCGATGGCATCCTCCGAACGCATTTTCGATCTGCTGGATACACAGCCGACGATCGCCTCTACCACTCCGAAAAGCGGTGCCAGCACTTTGAAAGGCGAGATTGAATTCAAGAACGTCTGGTTCGCCTATAACGATGATAATTATGTCCTGCAGGATGTCTCGTTCAAGGTAAAACCGGGTGAAAAGGTCGCACTTGTCGGACATACCGGTGCGGGGAAAACCTCTATCATCAATCTGCTCTGCCGATTCTACGAAATTAACAAAGGACAGATACTGATTGACGGTGTAGATATCAAAGAGATGAATCTGGAGGAATTGCGGGAAGCGATTAGCATCGTGCAACAGAACATTTTCCTCTTTTCCGATTCGATTGAACAGAATATTAGTTTGGGCAACCCATCAATCTCGTCGGAACAAGTGAAGAAGGCAGCACAAGACGTGAATTTAGACGGGTTCGTTCAGAAGATGCCTGCGGTTTACGACACAGAAATCAGAGAGGGTGGTGTTGGGTTATCTGTTGGGCAGAAGCAGTTGGTCGCTTTTGCCCGGGCACTAGCCTCCGATCCGAGTATCCTCATCCTCGATGAAGCCACCTCAAGCGTTGACACTGAAACCGAACTCCTGATTGAGGATGCGCTCAAGCGTTTAATGGAAAACCGGACGTCTGTTGTTATTGCACATCGGCTTTCAACGATCCAGAATGCGGATAAGATTATTGTGATGCATCACGGCGAAATCCGAGAAACCGGTACGCACAATGAGTTATTACAACAAGGCGGTATCTATTATCGGTTGTATCAGTTGCAATACAAGGGACAGGAGAAAAACAGTAATTAAATCAGGAAGAGGCAAGATCAGATGAAGATTAAGATTCTAAATGGGTAATGTGTAGGGACTATTGCCCAAATCAGGACTTACAGCTTTCTTCGATCATTTGTTTCAATACACGAGAAGATTATTCCCGTGCTGGAAGTTCTCTTTCCACTTGGTCATCCGCACGTTTGGTGGTCCGACCGATTTTAGTGGATGGGGTTCACCTATTCATCGGATTTTTAAAAATCTTGACATTTTTTGCAGATTTTTTTGACATTACCAGAAATTGTGAGTATAATTAATACAATTCGTGCGGTTATTTATAGATTTATCGCGATTTTTTTGACATTCGCGAAAATTCTGGGTATAATTAAAGGATAATGAGATTCGTTATCAATTTTTCGGCATCGAAATCTCTAAAATCTCTAAATAAAAGTCTAAAAATCACAGTGCCAATACCAATAAAAATGATAATGAGTCTCAATATCATTTTTATTGAATTTCTATTCATGAAAAAACAATTGCTTTTCCTCGCTATCTGGGGACTGTTTATTTTCGTAAGTGTCGGTGCCATTGCTGAATCAAATCCGTTCTCAGTCTCTGGATACGGGGTGATCCACTATTCTCACTTCGATTGGGAACTTGACCCGGGTAGGCGCGCTGCTATTGATATAGAACGTTTCGTCATCGCCCCAAAATACCGTATCAACGATACTATCCGACTGGAATCGGAACTCGAATTTGAACACGGCGGCACCGGTAGCACGATGGAATTCGATAAATTTGAAGAGTTTGGCGAATTTGAGATGGAGATTGAGAAAGGTGGCGAGGTGATCGTCGAAAAACTTGCGGCTGTCTTCTCTTTCCAACCCACTTTTAACCTTCGCGTTGGACATATCATCGTTCCAGTAGGGCTTGTCTCGAAACGCCACCGACCCCAACACTATTTCACCACAACCCGTCCCGAAGCGGAGGCACACCTCATCCCAACGATTTGGCACGAAACCGGTGTCGAAATTTTCGGTTCACTCGGTTCACTGAACTATCAAGCGCAAATCATCAACGGCTTAGATTCAACCGGATTTAGTTCCCGGCACTGGATCGTTCGCGGACATCAACTGCGATTTGAAACTGTGAATGCTGAGGCACCTGCGTTCGTTGGACGACTTGATTACGCGTTTAACGAAAACGCAACCGTCGGTATTTCCGGATACTACGGAGACACCGCAGCAAACCGACCGAAACCTGATGTAGACTTCGATGCACATGTCGGGATTGTGAGTCTTCACGGATTTTATGAAGTAAATGCGGTGAAAGTTCGAGGGTTGTTCCTCTGGGGAGCACTCGAAAATGCCGATCAGTTATCTAAAGTCAACCGGACGCTCTCCAATAACCTTAATGTAAAACGGACACCGATAGGCAGTTCAGCCCTCGGTTGGTACATCGAGGCGGGCTACGATATCTTATCACTTTTCAGACAACCAAATAACAAAATGGGACATCAAGATCAGAAGGGCATTCTTTCCAACATGGCCTTAGATGTCTTCGCGCGTTACGATTATTACGATACGATGGCGAGCGTTGAAGGGATTATTTTCGACAATCCGCGGTGGGAAAGAACCACGTGGACTTTTGGGATCAATTACCACGTCCACCCACAGATGGTCTTCAAGAGCCACTATTCCCTCCGACGATTGGCAACAAAAGAAAAAAATAAGGAAAATACCTTCGCACTCGGCTTCGGTTTTCAATATTGATAAAGGAGTCATTAGTTATAAGTTATAAGTTTTTAGTTAACTTCGGATGTTTCTACATCTCCTTGTAACGACTACTACCGAATTGAGGTTGTGGTATCCACAAGAGAACGTCGATAACGCACAACCCAGACTTATAACTTATAACCGATAACTTATAACTATTTTCCATGGAGATTTTTATGAAACTCTATAAAGTTTGGACACTACTGTGTTGTCTACTACTCACATCCGCTTTTGTTGTCGGATGTGGAACTGATGAAGAAGATGAACACGACGACCACGACCATGCTGAGGCTTTTGATGCCACCACAATGCTCAACGATTTTGCGAATGGCATCGTGGTACCCACCTATACCGATCTGGATAATAAAGCAGGTGCACTTTTATCCGCTGTTAAGGCACTGGAAAGCGATACCTCGCAAGGGAATCTCGAAAAAGCACAACAAGCGTGGGTAGCCTCTCGAATACCTTGGGAACAGAGCGAAGCATTTCTGTTCGGTCCCGTAGATACACAAGGTCTTGATCCGGCACTGGATAGCTGGCCCGTTGATCATGTCAATCTACAATCCGTTCTGGACAGCGGCGATTCCTTAACAGTGGATTTCGTCGGTGGATTAGAAGATACACAGAAAGGTTTTCACACAATTGAATTCCTGTTGTTCCGCGAAGGCGACCAACGCAAAGCATCCGATATAACTGATCGTGAACTGGAGTATCTCCTTTCGACGACAGAGAATCTCAAGGCGAGTACCTCCCAACTACGGTCGGCGTGGGCATCAGACGGTGAAAACTTCGCCAGTAAAGTTACACAGGCCGGCACGGGTAGTGCCGTTTATCCCTCACAGAGTGCAGCCGTGCAAGAAATCGTCAACGGTATGATCGTCATCGCAGATGAAGTCGCGAATGGCAAGATCTCTGACCCTTACAACGAATCCGACACAACCCTTGTTGAATCTCAGTTTAGTTTCAACTCCATCGCGGATTTCCAGAACAACATCCGTGGAATTCAGAACGTCTATGGAAAAGGTCTCAACGGATTCGTGAACGGTCAAGATGCAGCGTTAGACACTCGTTTCCAGCAAGAGGTGCAGGCAGCGATTGATGCTATCGGCGCAATTCCGGATCCGTTCCGTGATTCGATTACAGCGAACCGTGGCGCTGTCCAAGCTGCGATTGATGCTGTCAGAACGGTTCAACAAACACTCGAACAAGATATACTTACACTCGTTCAGTCGAGTGCGTTTAATTAATATGTATCTTGTATAAGAGATTTAATTCCTGAAACATGTAAACACGAAAGGGCTATTTCGTTTTGCAGGGAACAGTAGAAATACTGTTCCCCGATCATACTTTGGAGCATTACCGTAATGTCGATAGTGAAAGGGTTAAAACATTTTTACAGTTTACTGCCCATAATTCTTTTGGTGTCAGTCCTGCTGATTGCGTGTGACGCAGAGTCCCCTGTGGCAGTAAAGTCGACACCCGTATTTTTGACAAGCGAACTCTCCGGTGGCGAGACGACTATCTTTGATGCGTCAAGCCATGCTTTTTCAACCCCCGCCCCTAATCTTTCTCCCGCAGCATTTGAAAAGCATTTGGAAGGTGATGTCGAATTTGAAGCCAATTTTGTGACAGCCCCCGCGGTGGTAAACCCCGGGCTGGGACCTATTTACAACAACATTTCGTGCATCAACTGTCATAGCCGGGATGGTCGGGGGCGACCGCCAAAAGTTGATGAGAAATTTGTGTCCATGCTCTTTAGGCTGAGTCTTCCGAAGCCGGCAGATTCGATGGATGGGCAACCGCCTATCCCCGTGCCAGGATTCGGGACACAACTTAACAACCGCGCCATTTTCGGAACAGCACCAGAAGGTAAGATTAAAATTGATTATACCGAACAAACGCTAACGACAGCAGACGGGACGCGTGTGCATCTACGTTATCCGAACTACACATTTACGGAAACCTATCAACCCCTGCCAGAAGAGGTTGAATTATCGCCACGTGTCGCACCAGTTGTCTTTGGACTCGGTCTGCTTGAAGCGATTCCTGAAGACGTTATCCTCGCTTATGCAGATGAAACCGATGCTAACGGGGATGGTATATCCGGTAAGCCTAACTACGTATGGGATGTCGTCCAACAGCGTTACACCCTCGGTCGTTTCGGATGGAAAGCGAACCAACCGACACTTCTTCAGCAGGTCGCGGCGGCGTATCACGACGACATGGGGATAACGACCTCCCTGTTCATGACAGAAAACTCGGCGGGACAAGCGCAACTCACTGACCAGAGTGTAACACCAGAAGTTAGCGACGAAATTTTAGACGTGGTGACGTTCTACGTTCAAACACTGGCAGTGCCAGCGCGACGCAACGTGGATGATCCACAGGTTAAACAGGGTGAGCAACTTTTTGCTAAAGCACAATGCACCAGTTGTCATGTTCCGACGTTAAGAACGGGTGTTTTAGCAGGTGTGCCTTCGGTGAGCAACCAAACAATTCAACCGTTCACTGATATGTTGTTACACGACATGGGACCGGAATTAGCGGACAATCGTCCCGATTTCCGCGCCAGTGGTACCGAGTGGCGAACACCCCCACTATGGGGCATCGGCTTAGTGAGAACGGTTAACGGTCATACCAACTTCCTCCACGACGGCAGGGCACGGGACTTAATGGAAGCGATCCTCTGGCACGGCGGGGAAGCAGAGGCATCAAGGCAAGCCGTTGAGCAGATGTCAAAAGGAGAACGCGACGCACTCATTGCGTTCTTGGAGTCCTTGTAAAAAGCGTAATTTCGCACCAACATCCGTTGGTGCTAACACACAACGAGAATGAGTCTCAATTTCAATATAACAGTATCAGATTAAGGATTTAGATGATGCACTTAACCTCTATTATACTCAGAAGTTTGCTGTTAGTGTCCGTCATAGCAACCAGTTTAGTTTTGCTTGGTTGTGAAAGCGATCCTATACTCGCCCCACAAACCGAAGCCGCTGAAGAGGGCGGCAGTTACGGCAACACGAATTTACCAGTTGGTGGCACCCAGAACACGGGAAATACGGTTAAAGATGCGCAAAAAAATAAACTTCGTAACAACCGCATCACAACCACAAATCCAAAACTCTTTTGAACGCATAGGAAACAAATCAATGTATCAATTTTTGGGGACAACCCGCAGGCTTTCAAAAACTTGCATTAGGACAGCAGCAATTGTAACCACCCTATCTCTTCTATTAGGAATACCGAACTTTGGTCAAGGCTCAACTGAAATTAGTGGGATGGTAATTGATAAAGAGACAAAGCAACCCATCTGGGGTGCCGTTGTTAAGATTGAATCGGACGGACAGGTTTTAGCAGAAACAACAACAGGCAAAGATGGAAACTTCCGCCTTACGCCAGATGTTCAAGGTGAGAAACAGATTCAGGTCACTTCAAGCGGTTATAATCGCCACAGCGAGATACTTGCGCTTAACCCCAATTCAACACACAATTTGGAGATTCCGTTATCCAGTCAAACTTTTCGGCTCGCCCCGATAGAAATTATCGGCGAATCGTCGCGTAAACATAGAAAACTTACCGGGACGATGAGCATGCTTGAACCAGAAATCGTCGACATCATTAAACCCGTCGGAACACAGGAATTACTTGAACTCATACCGGGTATTAACGGCTACGCAGACGACGGTTTTGGGAACTCGCGCTTAAGCATCGGCATCCGAGGACTGAATCCGCGCCGAAGTGCGCGTGTGCTTATATTGGAAGATGGTGTTCCGATACAACCTGCCCTTTATATCTATCCGAATGCTTACTACAATCCACCCGCAGATCGCATCAATGCCGTCGAAGTGATTAAAAGCAGTGCAGCACTTCGATACGGACCGCAAACGATGGGCGGGGTTATCAACTATACAACCCGAAAACCCGGGGGAACAAAAGGGATAGCAAATCAGTTTACGGTCGGCAACAACGGGTACTACAGCGCATTTTCAGAATGGAGAGGTATCGGCAATCCCGAAAAAATCGTGTCTGATGTCCAACTCCTCTATAAACACGGAAACGGATTCAGAGAAAATAACACATTTGATCAGGCAAATGGAACGGTAAAAACCCTTTTCCAACTCAGCGAGGAAAAAACCCTCTACCTCAAACTTAACGGTAATTATGAAAACTCCAACGCAACGTATACCGGTCTGACAGAGTACTCCTTCCAAACCGATCCGAATTTCAATCCGAAAGAACACGACAATTTTAAGATCCTGCGAACCTCACTCGACCTCATCTACACCAACAGACTCTCAACAAATCTCGTCAGCAATACGATAATGTATACAAGCGTGTTTGATCGACGGTGGTGGCGTGAGGACGATATTTTCGTGCGTCCCGCGGCACTTGAAACCGGAAATCTGGTGCCAGTGCCTTATTTCCAAACGGGTGACCTTGTCAGAACCGGTAATGGAAAAAGCAACTTCGGGATCCTCCGCACCTTCTACGTCGGTGGACTTGAGCAGAACTACACTCTCAACCACAGTATTGCTGGAAATTTAGCACATACTGAAATCGGGGGTAGGGTACACTGGGAACGCTTTATTGATGACAAGAAAACCGGCGACGCACCAGATGCCCGCGACGGCATCTACTATACTGGCACTCCCGGCTCCGAAACCGATCCAGTAAAGATTGTAGGGCAAAGTCACCATTATGAAACCATCGCATTGGCACTCTACGCCAAGGAACAGATGAATTTTAAAAGGTTAACCGTTACACCGGGTTTGCGGTTTGAGGTGTTTAAGCAGGATCGGGTAGATCGGTTACGCGGTTCGGTGCTTGCAGATAAGGTTTCATCAGTGCTGTTGCCGGGGATCGGTGTGAACTATGAGTTCGGGCAATTAAACCTTTTCGGCGGCATCCACCGAGGGTACACAGCACCTTCCAGCGGGGCACTGAAGATTACGAATTTTGGACAGAATATTGATGCCGGTGGGCTTGACCTTAAACCTGAGAAAAGTTGGAACATCGAACTCGGTTTCCGGTCATGGATACCGGGCGTTATTTTAGAAACCTCTGGATTCTTAATTAGGGTTGAAGACTTAGTCGCAGCCGGACGCGGCACAGCCTTCAAGAACTTAGGCAAAGTTGATCTATCAGGTGTGGAGATGGCGATGACGTTGGGGATGTCCGAATTTGTGTCGATACTGCCTGACCTTAACCTCTCTTATACATATCTCCAGACAAAGATTGTTGAGGGTATCGTGAAATCCGCGACTATTGCCGGGAACGTTGATGTCGAGTTAAACGGCAACGAATTGCCTTACGCGCCACAGCACACTTTCACGGTCGGATTGGCGAAACGCATTGGGGATGTCCTCCGCTTGCGCGTAGATATGCGGTTCGTAGATGAAGTCTTCACTGACTTTGAAAATCTCCAACAAACTTTCAACCGCGGTGATACAGGTCCCATTCCGAGTTACACAATTGTCAATGCAAGTATAGACTACAAAATAATCCAACAGTGGCAGATATTTCTTACTGCCAAAAACATTTTTGATCACGTATATATCGGGTCGCGCCTGCATTCAAATGCAGGTCAACCTGAAGCTAACTTGAGCTCGGGCATCCTCATCGGTCCGAGACGACAGATACTTTTCGGTATCAAACAAGGTTTCTAACACTGGCGTGGGTTGAAAATGGGACGCAATTCAATTGGGGATGCGTCCGGTTTCTCAATCGCCATCACGACCCACCTATTAACAATGACGTAAGTTACAATTTCCATAGATAATGAGACTCATTATCTAATAAATTACTAAAGGAGAAAACATGAATTACCTGACAAAAAAATTCCAATGGTTAGTTGTCCTGCTAACTGTTGCGAGTCTATTTCTATCGGCTTGTGGGAGCGACGAAGAGGACGACGATGCTTTAGAGGAAGATGCTGCGACTACGATCGACGTTCCGCAAGCGTACGTCTTTGACAGCCGCTTTATGGAAGGCGAAAGCAGTGTCGCCTATTCAGGACAGGTCGTACGTAACCTGCTGCTGCAAGACCTAAAGGCTCTCACCGACAGCGTCGGAAAAGATGGCGCACGTTCTGTTGCTGTGTCGGATATGCTTAAACTCTACGAATACGATGACGCACTTAACCTAAAAACGTCAACGACTACAGGGGCATTACCGGCGAGTGAAAGTCACTATTCAGCACTTTCGACTGGGAAAAATCTTGTCGGTAAGATTTCCGACGAACCTGTCATCGGTTACAACCGAACTGCGGATGATCTGGTACGCGAATGGTTCAAGGGTATCGCGGACAACTCGCAAGATTCTGATAAACTCGGCACCTCAATGGCTTATACCACCGATGATGGTGTTGATATGTCACAGATGGTTAATAAGGTCCTCATCGGTGCAGTTCCCTATTACCAAGCGACAGGAGTCTATCTCGGTGGTCTGCTTGAACGGGATAACAGTGAAGGAAAAGATGGGAAAGCCTATACCGCAATGGAGCACGCATGGGACGAAGCCTTCGGCTACTTCGGTGCCGCTCGCGACTATTCCCGCTACAGTGATGAACAGCTCGCTGGAAAGGTCGATGATTTCACGTTCGATTCTAACGGCGACGGAAGCATCGACTTCAAATCGGAATACAACTTCGGGCTCTCCAGAAATGCTGGTAAGCGGGATAAGGGCGGATCAGGCGTGGATTTCACACAACAGATTTTCAACGCTTTCCTTGCTGGCAGAACCGCAATCACGAATCAAGGATCGGTCGCAGAAATTAGCGCACACCGCCAAGCTGCTGCAGAAGGTATGGAGAAGGTTATCGCGGCAACTGTGGTACACTACATTAATGATACGCTCAGTGATATGTCCCAGTTAGGCACAGCGGAAGAAAATCGTGCCAACTTAAACAAACATTGGGCAGAAATGAAAGGCTACACAGTCGCGTTGCAGTACAACCCGTTCCGGTTGATTACTGATGGACAACTCGCCGAATTGCATGGTATCATGGGAGAAGCACCCATATATGATGAACCGGGCAGTAACAGCTACAAAACCCAAGTAGCTAATTACGAACGCGCTAAGGCGGTTATGCAGGCGGCATACGGGTTCTCCAACACAAACATGGCGAACTGGTAGGTATCAATGTAGGTCGGGTTTAACTACAAAGATGCTTTCCACGGGTAGGTGCGTCACAATACGCACCTACTAAATAACTTAATTCATGACAACGGAATTCAGAGCTTGGAGTATTGTATTTATCGGTTGTATAGGCTCTCGGTTGCTTAGCACTATCTACTACATTGAAGACTTAGATAGCCTCCGCTTCGCACTGAGTATGATAGACTACGATGTTGCCAAGTTGCAACCACATTTTCCAGCATATCCTGTCTTCTGTTGTGTTGCCAAACTTTTCTATGCAGCCACGCGTCGTTATGCTTTGGCATTTTCACTCATTGGAGGGTTATCAACTTTTTTCACAATCTTCTTTACACTAAAGATTGCGAAACTCCAAAACACCTCGTTATTGGGAAAGATTACCATATTTCTGGTATTCATGAATCCCTTGTTCTGGTTGATGAGCAACCGCTACATGCCTGATACAATGGGAGTCGCTTTCTTGCTGGCAAGCCTATATTTTACAGCAAGACAAGCCAAAAGCAACGCCGAGACGTTGTCAGATTCCCACAATGCCATCGGATTTCTCCTCGCGGGTATGCTGATCGGGATACGACTTTCGTATTTTCCACTTTTGGTCCCTGCGTTGGTGGTACGGTTAAAACACCCGGGTCGGCTGAAGTGCATCGTGGCTGGTGTTATCGGTGTGCTTGTCTGGTTCGTTCCACTGCTCTCGATTACCGGATGGACGACACTAATAGCCGCAGCGCAGACACAAAGCCACGGGCATTTTTCGGACTTCGGTGGCGCAGTTTCTACGCATCCTGTCCTGTGGCACCGCTTGACAAAACTTTTTGAAAGCATCTGGGCAGATGGATTTGGACTCTACTGGCAAGGTCGGCACCCCATAACCGTTTGCACAGCGATTATTCTAATCGGCATTGTCGCAGCCAATTGGCAAATACTGAAGAGATGGACGACAGAAAAAATTTCTGAGGACTATCCCTCGTTTTTCAACGCTATCCTTATCGGATGTGCTGTCTATCTCGTATGGATTTTCTTGGGGCAGAACGTTATCCATAAGAGCCGACATGTTTTACCGTTGTTACCTTTTCTAAGCTTAGGCATTGCATTCGCGTGCAGCCGTATCATAGGGACGCAGGATCGATTTCGCCGTCTGTTCGCCTTTTGTACTGTCATCATCTTTTTTCTCTGTTATAGTTATGTCACCCTACACACTGTCGTCCAACACACAAAACCGACAGCGATTGCGCAAGTACACGAATATCTACGGGACAAACAAAATGAACAGAGTGATAAACTGAATATTGTATCTGTCCCATTAATAAAATACTACTTGGTTTCACAAGCAATAGAAGCAATTTATATATCAATTAAAAGCGAGGCAGATCTTGCCCAACTTGATAAATTGGAAACTGGATTCGTTGTGATTGGAAGCCCATTGCCGAATCGAGTGCCCAAAGTCGAAAAGGTGTTCTACCACAATCCGTATGTGAATCGGATGTGGTCCGAAATTCCTCTGTTTGAATATTAAGTCTATACGGATGGAACACAATGGAAAGTGCTAATCTTCACATCCTCGGCGGCGGTCCCGCCGGATTGACAACAGGATACTACGCCAAGAAACACGGTTTCCCCAATTTCACCATCTTTGAAGCCGGTGAACACGCTGGAGGGAACTGCCGTACGCTCAAAATCAAGGGTGTAGATTGTAGATATGCCTTCCTGCAAAGAGACGATTTTCGATTCGATACCGGAGCGCACCGCTTCCACGACAAAGATCCACAAGTTACCAAGGAGGTGAAAACTCTTCTTGGTGACGATTTGTTACGCGTAGAGGCACCGAGCGAAATATTTTATGAAGATAAATTTTACCGGTTCCCACTTCTGCTGAACGACCTGGTCCAAAAACTCGAAACCAAGACGCTGCTAAAAATCGCATGGGAGAAAATCCATAACAGACGTAGAAAACAGGCAGACAACTTCGCCGAGTTTGCTATTAACCAGTATGGGAAAACATTGGCAGAACACTTTTTACTCAATTACTCCGAGAAATTATGGGGACAGCCCCCACACAAACTCTCTACCGCTATCGCAGGGAACAGACTTAAAGGATTGGATTTGCGGAGTTTTCTCCGTTCAACCGTACTCGGAACTCCACAAAACCCAGCGCACTTAGATGGTTCTTTCTTTTATCCGAAATACGGCATCGGCATGATTAGCGATAAATTATGCGAATTCATCGGACCCGATCATATCAAGTTGAAGCACCGAGTCAACCGATTGGTCCACAAAAATGGGAGAATTGCGCGTATTACCGTAAATAAGGTATTGGACACACATCGCGCTACTGCAGCGCAAAACGAGATTGAAATACCCGTTTCGACAGTGATTAATACACTGCCATTGACACTTTCAATGCGGATGTTAGACCCGCCGCCACCACCAGAACTTTGTGCAGTTGCGGATACAATCAAATACCGACACCTTTTGCTCTGTGTTTTCTGCTTAAATCGTGATGCTTTTTCATCAAACGCCTCAATCTATTTTCCGAGTGAAGAATTCCCTTTTACGCGCTTGTATGAACCCAAAAACCGAAGTTCCCACATGGCACCCAAGGGACAGACAGTGATCGTATTAGAGTTGCCCTGCTACAACGATGATGCCGTGTGGAATATGTCGGAGACGATGCTACAAACCGAGGTGTGGGAGGCTTTACAACGCGTCAAGCCAATAGGGCAAGAGGAAATTATCCACTATCAAAGTTACAAATTACCGTTCGCCTATCCCGTGCTTGAGATGGGGTTTGAAGAGAACGTAGCCCGTCTCGTCGCCTATTTTGAAACGTTTGAGAATCTGTATCTGACGGGCAGAAGTTCTCTGTTCCGCTATCTGCACCTGCACGACCTATTTAAAGCAGGAAGGGAAGTTATAGAACGGATAGCAAACGCGAAAAATCGGACAAATTCAGAAATCGAATAAAAAAATTTGACATCACTTTCTCGAATATAGTATAATATATACGTATTGATACAAAGAGGGCTAACTGAATATACTTTATCAAAAATGATAATGAGTCTCATTTTCAATTTTTAGAAGGTAGATTCAGGTATGCTAATTTCCTCCGAGTGGTGATTCAAATGGAGATGCTTGCTAAAGGCAGATAAAACATATCTACCCACAGTCACGCATGTTCCGTATGGTCGGCGGGGAACAGGATACCCCGCCTCACCATAAATATGATAATGAGTTTCATTCTCAAATAAACAAGGAGCGGTTATGATAACTGTTGCGAACCGAATCTACGTCACACCGGAATACCAAGACGAATTTGAGGAGCGATTCCGAAATCGCGCACGTCTTGTTGACGGGATGCCAGGGTTCATCTCGAACCAAGTGCTACGTCCCGTCAATGAGGGCGATCCTTATGTCGTTTTTACACTCTGGGAATCACGAAAGGATTTTGAAAACTGGGTAGAATCCGAAGAATTCCGTAAAGGACACGCACAGTCCGGCACATTGCCGAAAGAAGCGTTTACACAATCAAATAAACTTGAACTTCACGAGGTGTTTCTCGATTCCACGCAACCAGATCTGCAGGAAGAACCACGCGGGGGTCCGTTTAAGGTCCACTAAAGCAGAATAATAGCAGAAAAAGCGACGCAACAAACAGGACATGCTCCCAACTGCCAATTGTTAGCCTCTTGTCCATGTTTCTAAGGGAAATACACACATCGATTGCGAACCGACGGCGTTTCGCGTTTTGCGGGTTTCTCACGCACTATGCTGAAGCGTTACTACCCGATGCCTTTTCTGCCTTAATTAGAATACGCTATCAGCGTTGTGATTGTCAAGTAAATTTGGAGATTAACATGTCAAACGCCCCTGATTCAGTACCCGATGAAAAAACAATAAAAAAACTCAAAAAACAGCGACGACGTTCACCTTACGCATTTCTACCCCTTTCATGGAGCCGAGGCGCGTTTCTCAAGTGGCTCCGACGAACACACGCGTGGCTTGGGCTATGGGGTGCGACTTTGGGCATCCTTTTCGGGGTTACCGGTATTTTGCTCAACCACAGAGGCACACTAAAAATTAACGCCGCCAAAACTGAGCAGACGAGACGGGAACTCTCACTGCCAGATTACAAATTTGAAAATGTTGAAGCGTTCGCAGCGTGGCTGCAAGCAGAACTCGAACTGGACAAGAAATGGAGCCGTGCGCGCTCACAGGAACCCCGAGAAATTAGCTGGGGTGGCAAATCCGTCACGCAACCCGAAAGATGGAGCGTCAGTTTTAGCAATCCGAAACGGAGTTATAGCGCAGAATATTGGGTCGGCAACGCTTACACGACTGTCAGGCAATTTGACAGGAATATATTTGCTTTTCTCAATCGGTTGCACATGTCGAGCGGAATGGGGGTCGCTTGGATTCTTCTCGCCGATACGATTGCCGGCAGTCTAATTATCCTTGCCCTCAGCGGCATACTGCTTTGGACACGTTTACACGGACCACGGTTGCTTGCAGCAGGGCTTATCTTCGGGTCCTTAACCCTTGCTATCGTCTTTGTTTGGCGAGCCTTTTAATGGATTCAGGAGGAAAATTATGATGTCAAACGGGAAAATTTGGTTTTTACGGATACTGATAAACCTTGTGTTCGGATTGCTCCTGCTCGCTATACTGAGTTCCGCTGAGAGCGGAGACGAGACCCCTGAAACTGACCCCACTGCCGAATTAGCACCTGTTGTGGTGACCGCAACAAAGACACCTCAACGTTTGGAAGATACACCGGTTATTACAAATCTTATTACACGCGCCGAAATTGAAGCAACCGGCGCAGAGAACATCGGAGAGGTTCTTGAACATACAACAGGCATCACTATCCACCGAGATGGACACGGTGACGGGGTGCAACTTCAAGGACTCAACTCCGAATACATACTAATCCTTGTGGATGGCGAACCACAGGTTGGACGTATTGCAGGCAAACTTGACATGGCACGACTTGCTGTTGAAAACGTTGAGCGCATAGAGATCGTCAAAGGCGCGACCGCCGCTCTTTTCGGCAACGCCGCACTCGGCGGCGTTATTAACATCATTACCCGTAAGGCGACTTCTCCCTTCTCGGTACAGGTTTCCCAAACATTTGAGCAAAACAGCACACTCGACAGTCGAGGCACGGTTGAATTGCAACGCGATAACCTTAACGCCCTTTTAACACTCAGTAGAAACTATCGAAATCCAATTGATTTGGACACATCTGATCTCACAACCACAATCGACGGTTACGCTAATGTGACTGGCTCCGCACGGACAGAATATCAACTCACGCCAGCGACAAATCTCCTGTTTTCTGGACAATACTTTACCCAGCACCAAGAAGGTATCAGCGATAGCGGGTCCGTCGTTTTTGACAGACTCGGCGATATCGAAAACTTCAGCGGAAGCGTCGGAGTAGAACACGAATTCGGTGATCGCACACAACGGAAATCTCCAACTTCACTGACTGGAAAACTCTATGCAACCCGATATGACGATGAATCAACCGTCATCAATAGAGATTCAGCAGAAATAAGTTCCCAAAATATTAACATTCAAGACCTGCTCAAGGGTGAACTGCAATTTGACACAGTGCTTTGGGAAAAACATCAATTCACCCTCGGCGGAGAGGCCGTCATTGAAAATCTCCAATCTCAGCGGATTACTGGTGGAGAACGTGACATTCTCACCAATTCCCTCTTTGTGCAGAACGTATTCCGTCCCGTCTCTGCATTCGCACTTGTCCTTGGTGGACGTTTAGACAATCACTCCGAATTCGGCACACATTTCAGCCCAAAGTTGAGCACCATGTATCGGATGACCGACAATTTACGCCTTCGCCTTTCGTATGGACAGGGGTTTCGTGCACCAGATTTCAAAAACCTATATCTCGACTTTACAAATGTGACAGCCGGTTACCAAGTGTTAGGCAATCCGAGCCTTCAACCTGAATCCTCACACAACTGGAACCTCGGGGCAGAGTATCAGATATTCGACAATTTGATTGGCAGAATCCACGTGTATCGCAATGACTTGCACAATCTGATTGAAGCCGAGCGCATCGGACAAAGCGCAGCGGGCGGAAGCAAATTTGAATATCAGAACATTAGCAAGGCGTTCACAGAGGGTGTTGATGTTGAAGCCGTTGTCGGTAGCATTAGCGGGTTTACTTCAACCGTCGGCTACGCGTACCTTCGAGGTGCGGATAAGGAGACCGGACTACCGCTACTCAACCGTTCAACGCACAGTGGAACGCTCAAATTGGCGTATCTACATGCCAATACCGGCACTCAAATCGACTTGCGTGGACGATACGCCAGTCCTTGGGGGTTCTTTGATGACGGCGACAAAGTGCTTGAATCTGAAGAATTGGCACCGAGTTATTGGGTCTGGAACCTCCGCGCTTCAAAGACACTTCTTAAAATATTCAAACTGTCAATCGGATGCAATAATATTTTTGATTTCAAAATCCCGACATTTTATACATTTACGGGCCGCTCATTTTATGGCGGTCTCGCTTTAACCTATTAATACGAGAAAGGATACAACCACATGACACGGCTCATGTACACAACCTTACTGTTAGTTTTCACCATCAGCACCACTGTCTTGACAGTGGATGGTGAACTTCACCAAAACACACTCACGGTCGATGCGACCGACCGTGAAAACTGGGCTTATGTCAATCTCACTGAAGGTGAAACGGTTGACATAGCCGACGCGGCAACCTCAATGGCGTGGGACCTCGGTTTTAAACGGACTGGGGTCATCGCCAACGGGGGTGTCAGCGGTCCCAGCAAAACTGGGGCACTGGCTTTGGAGGACATCTCTTTTGAAGATGTCCTCGAAGCCCCGGAAGGTGAGTACGTTTCGGACACCGAACAGATTGCGACATTCGCACGAGGCGATGGTTGGTACACCTACACCGGACCCCCAAATCACTGGGTTTTGCCGAACCCGAAAATTTACATCTTGCGAATCCCTGCGGATCCAACGGCATCCGAAGGTCCATATTATTACGCGAAAATCCGTTTTATCGGTTACTACGAAAACAACGAAACCAAGGAAGGTTCGGGGTACGTCAGCATAGAATATGTTTTGCAGGACGATGGCACCCGCATCTTTATCGAATCTGAACCCACAAGCACTGACGCGAGCGGCAAATTAGCAACCACGTGGGCATCAATCAAATCAAAGTAGCAGGCACGCTCCGACGTGCCGTTGCATAAGGAGATTAAAAATGAGTTACAAAACAGAATTTTTATCACAAGCCGAAGTATGCGCCATCTATCAATGTATGGATGGACATATCCACCTGAAATACCGCACTTTGGACATCGCCATGGATGCCTGTGATTTCCACCAAGTTGCTGAAGTCTTTGTCAAAGCATTACATGTTTTGCAGCAGGTCGAAGAACCGGTAAATGAGGAAATCGATCTGCAAAACATGGATACACACGTAAAAGTTTAGCACAAGGTGTAGGGAGACCACCCAGAGGCACACCTCGAAACGTCCAGTTGAAACAAATTGAGTTGTAGCAGCCCAATTTCCCTACACTATTTTAACCGCGTCGTGCAGACGGCACAGCACTTGCGCTGCTTCTTGACTGGAGAATTACCATGAAAAGCATTAGAAACTTTGTCAATCAATATGGCATCACTTCCCTTATCCTTACATTAGGTGTTGTTGTCCTTTTCAGTTTCGGCTGTGGTTCCGAGAGTGAAGAAGACGTTGAAAATCCGCTTCAACCAGAGGACACTGCCGACACGACACCGTTGGTGACGACAGATGCTGATACACAAGCACCGGTTGAGGATCCTGTCGGACTGGAAGCATTTACATTCACAATTGACGCGACGAACAGGGAGGCATGGGCATACTTCTCTTTCGATGCCGGAGACGTTGTTGAGATAGAAGATGCCGAAAACTCCGAAGCGTGGGATATCGGCTTCCAACGGACAAAGGTCAAACTTAATGGGGGTATCAGCGGACCAGGAATGGGCAGTGTCGTTATGCTCACCGAGACAACTTTTGAGGCAGTAACCGAAGCACCAGCAGACGGATACAAGGCGGATACAGACGACACGCTCGCAATCGTCCCACAAAGTGAAAAGGGATGGTACATCTACACCGGACCACCGACACACTGGGTCCTTCCCTTAGAGGATCGGGTCTTTGTACTAAAAGCCGCAGACGAAACATTCGCCAAAGTCCAATTTATCGGATACTATAAAGACAACGAAAACAAGAAGGACAGTGGTTTTGTGACGTTTAAATACGTCCACCAACCAGACGGAAGTCATAATTTCTAAATGTTGAGAGCAGATTCAGGTATAACTTTCGCTTGGAGGGTTTTCGGCGAATTGATGATCAGATAGAGACCCATACCGATCACTCTTGTCTCATCTTTGCTCAATTGCAACCGAATATCATTACATAACCGAAAACCCCCATAAATTGGAGTTTAGCAGCCCAATTTTTCTACACGATTTCAACTCGGTAGTAGGACAGGTATAGTCCCGCGCCGTCTATTGATAGGAGAATTAACATGGAAAAAATTAGAAATTTTGTCAATCGACATAACACTATTTCTCTCATACTAATGTTAGGTGTTGTCATCCCTCTCTGTTTCAGTTGCAGTCGCATTGGTGAGGACACTCTCAACGAATTGCTTCCGCCGGAGGATACCACAGACACAACATCCCCGGGGACGGTAGACACTGATACACAAGCACAGGTTGAGGAACCTAGCGGACTTGAAACATTAACATTCACAATTGACGCGACGAATACAGAGACATGGGCATACTTCTCTTTTGCCTCTGGAGACGTTGTTGAAATAGAAGATGCCGAAAATTCGGAAGCATGGGACATCGGCTTTCAGGCGACAAAGGTCAAACTTAATGGCGGTACCAGTGGCACAGGAATGGGCAGTGTCATCATGCTCACCGAGACAACTTTTGAGGCAGTAACCGAAGCACCAGCAGACGGGTACAAGGCGGATACAGACGACACGCTCGCAATCGTCCACGGAAGTGGAAATGGATGGTACATCTACACCGGACCACCGACACACCAGATCCTTCCGTTAGAGGATCGGGTCTTTGTGCTAAAAGCCGCGGATGGGACATTCGCCAAGGTTCAATTTCTTGGATACTACAAAGACAACGAAAACAAGGAGGAAGGTCGCCACATCACGTTTAAATACGTCCATCAACCGGACGGAAGTCATAATTTCTAATTTTCGGTACACTTAAAAAACCGATAACTTGCTATTGAAAATTTTGTAGGGTAATCCGTTAAGAATACCCCTAACCGTCGTCTATACAGAACAACTGAATAACGAGTTCATGAGATGTTGGGCATGGAGCACCGTCCATCATAAATCTCCTTAAATTGAGCGGGTTCCATGCCCGGCGACTCATTTTCATACGGAGGAAAAATGCAAATTTTTCGAGCAAACTTGTTCAAGGCGTGGGCATTAAGCGTTTCAATCTTTATTCTGTTTGGGATTATACTCTGCCTCGCTGTCGCAGGTTCAATTGAGGTCACAGATGCTGAGGGGAAAACTGTCGTTATCACCTCAGCAGAACGTATTGTGAGCCTGAACGGCAGTACGACCGAAATCCTCTTCGCTCTGGGTGTTGGCGATAATGTGGTCGGTTGCGATGCATCGTCAACGTATCCGAAAGGTGTGAAAGACAAGCTACCGAGTGTCGGATATCAGTATGGACTGAACGCCGAAGGAATCCTCTCCTTGAATCCGACACTGATAATTGGGCGCGATGATGTGCGACCACCGCAAGTCGTGCAACAACTCCGCATGGCGGGTGTAACCGTTCTATTGCTTAAGGAACCCCGCTCTTTTGAGGCTGCCAAACAACGGTTGTTAACGATCGGTAAAGCAGTCGGACACGAGAAAAAGGCTAAGGAATTGACGAAGGCTTTGGATACTGATATTGAGAAATTGGAAGCCAAACTCGCTTCACGAAAAGAGACACCAAAACAGAAAGCACTCTTTCTCTATCTACGGGGAACACAAACCACACTCGTGTTAGGGACCGACACCGCACCGGGAGCAATGTTTGATATTGTTGGAGCTGAAAACGCAGCGGGAAACATCAAAGGAAGCAAACCGATGACAGCAGAAGCCGTAATTGCCGCACAACCCGATGTCTATGTGCTGTTCACTACAAGTCTGAAATCTATTGGTGGTATTGACGGATTGCTCAAATTGCCGGGCTTGGCACATACACCCGCGGGAGAAAATAAACGGATTGTGACGCTGGATGGACAATATTTGGCAGGATTCGGTCCGCGTTCTGGGCGCGCTGCACTCGACCTCTTCCGAGGTATTTATGAAACCGATGGATATTTCGTTGCCACTGGAGACGAAGAACGACCTTAATTTGAGATCCAAATAGGTTGTGCTTACCCTAAGGAAAGATTTATGAGAAACAGATTTTCCATTTCACTGATTTGGGTCGCCATATTCATAGTGACAGCAAACACCTTTGCCCAAGATTTCACACAATCGGATTTACCAGAAGGTGCTAAAGCCCGCCTCGACAAAGGTAGAATCAATGAAATAGCGTATTCTCCCGATGGCAAGCATCTCGCGGTAGCGAGTGGCACTGAGATTTGGCTCTACGACGCGCAAACGGGTAAGGAACTTGAACTGCTTGCAGAGCATACGGATGCGGTCATCAGTATAGCATTTAGTTCAAATGGCAAAACCCTTATGAGTGGTGTTTCGGACGGTACTGTCGGTATTGTGCATCTATGGGATGTCGCGACTGGCAGCAAGATACGAACACTTACAGCGCACGCTGGAGCCATTAACGTAGCGTTTAGTCCGGATGACAGCACCATTGCAAGTGGTAATAGGGACGGTATCATCCGTCTATGGGACGTTGCAACTGACAGCGAGATACGAACCCTTAAAGGGCATGTAGGTTGGGTCAGCAGTATAGCGTTTAGTCCAGATAGTGAGACGCTTACCAGTGGTGGCTCAGACCGCGCTGTCCGTCTGTGGGATGTCGCAACTGGCAATGAGATACGAACATTCACGGGACATACAGATGCGGTTATCAGCATAGCATTCAGCCCCGATGGCAACACCATTGCAAGTGGGGGGGCTTGGCAGGAAGGCATCGTCCATTTGTGGGATGTTGCGACTGGAAACGAGATACAAACCCTCACAGCACATACAGACGCAGTCGTTACCTTAGCATTTAGTCCAGATAGCAAGACCCTCGCAAGTGGTAGTAGGGACAACACGCTCCGTCTGTGGGATGTTGCGACTGGAAACGAGATACAAACCCTCACAGCACATACAGACCCGGTTATTGGCGTGGCGTTTAGTCCCAATGGCAACACACTCGCAAGTAACGGATTAGATGGTACGGTAGTGTTGTGGGAGCTGCAGCCCACTGCACCAGAGTATCTTGTTGAGGATGTCAACAAGGACGGTGTTGTTAACATCCTTGACCTAACTTTGGTTGCGTCTAACTTCGGTAAAAGTGGAGAAAACGTTGCGGATGTCAACGCAGATGGTCTCGTGAATATACTGGACCTGACGTTGGTTGCTGCAGCATTTGGAAATAGTGCAGATGCGCCTTAAATATGAACACACTATTTGGTGAACGCACTTACACTATGGATTAGGATCTACGCAATTTTCTCATGAAACCCTGCGTAGACTTTGACAAGAAAACATCAATGCAACGTATAGGAGGATATTTAGATGGGACGATATACCGGACCCCGGTTAAAAAAGATGCGGGCTTTAGGCGTAGAATTACCAGGTCTTTCACGGAAATCAATAGCCAAACGCCCCCATAAACCGGGAGAACATGGACAAACTACCCAGAGACCTAAAGACTATAAACTCCGTTTATTGGAAAAACAAAAACTGCGTTTTAACTATGGTATAAGTGAACGTCAACTCCGTCGAATTGTTCGCGAAGCCGTGAAAAGTAAAACACTAACGGATGACAAAATTATCGAACTACTTGAACGACGTCTCGATAACGTTGTGTTCCGAGGTGGACTCGCGCCGACAATCCCTGCTGCGCGTCAATTAGTCAACCACAACCACATGACGGTTAATAATAAACGGGTTAACATCGCATCATATCGAGTTAAAGTTGGCGATGTAATTCAATCACGCGAAAGAAGCATGAAACTTGAACCGATTCAGGTTGCCTTATTAGACGGACCTCAATTGAACCTCCCTGAGTGGCTTGAATTTGACGAAACAACAGCGTCAATACGGATTTTAGCACTTCCAAATGCCGATGCCGTCCCTTTCCCGTTAGAAATGTCCTTGGTGATAGAATTCTATTCGCGTCTACTTTAGTGCTTCTTTTAAATTTCTCAAGTGAACGGAGTTCGCATGAAATCAACACTGTTTTTCTGTCTGTTTTTGACATTTATACTCGGAGCGCGTGCTGAAGATCTGGCTCCCCAAAAAAGTACTACGCGATGGACAGGTTTTCGCGGAAACCACGGCAATAGTCACACCACCGCAATTAATCTGCCGCGCACTTGGAGCGAAACTGAAAATATCGCATGGGCAACTGATTTGCCAGGCTATGGTCAGTCAAGCCCAGTTGTTTGGGACGGAAAGGTTTTCGTCACTTCAAGCAAAGGGCCAATGAAAGAAACGCTTGTTGTGTTATGTATCGAAGTAGGAAGCGGCGAAGTGCTGTGGACAAAACGCTTTGAGGCAAGTCATAAAACCGAGCGGGCAGATATGATTTCACAAGCAGCACCAACCCCTGCAGTAGATGCCCAATATCTATATGCTTTCTTTGAAAGCGGGGATATCTTCGCATTGAACCACCAAGGTGAAAAAGAGTGGCACCGTTCACTTACCAAGGAATACGGACCATTTATAGGAAATCACGGAATTGGCAGCTCAATCGCCCAAACTGACGCCGCAGTAATTCTGCTAATCGATCACAGTGCTCCCTCATATCTACTGAGTATCAGCAAAACAGACGGCACAAATCTCTGGAAACGTGATCGAGAGAAACGTGTGTCGTGGACCTCTCCTATTATTAGCACTGCCGCGGACGCAACGGAAATCCTTATTAGTTCTAACGGTATCGTTGAAGCGTACAACGCCGAAAACGGTGAACGACACTGGTATGTAGAAGGAATCCAGAAAAATACAGTTCCCTCACCGACAGTGACAGACGAATGGGTCGTCGTCGGTTCCTCACAAAAAGGAGAAACGCTTGCCATCGCGCGGGGCGGCACCGGCGATGTTACTGAAACTCATATTCGTTGGAAAGCGGATGTTGCTTCAAGTTTCGGGTCTCCCTTAATCCACCGCGACAGTGTGTATGTTGTCAATAAGGCAGGCGCACTGTCTTGTCTCAACCTTGAGACAGGTGGTGTATTTTGGACGACGCGAATCGGCAGTTCGACTTGGGCATCACCGATCATCGCAGGAGATATGCTCTACTTCTTTGGCAAAGATGGGGACACATCTGTAATACAAATCTCCTCAGAACAACGTACAGAGGCTCCTCCCACCGTGAGCATCAATGCCTTAGCGACAGAAAGCCGCGTTTACGGGGTGGCAGCTATCAATGGCGCATTCTTGATCCGCACAGGCAGAAAGTTGATTTGTGTCGGAAAACCGTAAAAACACGGTTGACCACTCATAGAACGCTTATAAGTCTACCTATGCAAAAGCGAACGAAAATTCTGCTCATCCTGATCGGCGTGCTTCCAGTATCAATGTGCATCGCAGCAGGTGTAGGTGCGTATCAGATCCTACCCTGGCGTATCCCTGAAATACTATTTTTTAAAAAGGACGGTTTCGCAGTCCTTGTTCACGTCCGTTTTCCGCGGGTCATTTTATCCGCCGTCGTTGGCGCGATGTTGGCAATATCAGGGGCAACACTGCAAGGTATTTTTCGCAATCCGCTGGCAGATCCCGGATTAATCGGTGTCACAGCAGGGGCAGGGTTGGGCGCGACGATCTGGATCGTCTTGATCGGTGGCGGTGCGTTAGGTATATGGGGACTCCCTGTCGCCGCTTTTGCATGTGGAATGCTCGTGACGGTCAGTGTCTGGAAAATCGCCGAGGGAGAAGGAAAAGTCAGCACCTTAACGTTGCTACTCGCAGGCATTGCGCTCAACAGTTTCGCTGGCGCGGGGATAGGTCTAATGACATTCCTTGCTGACGACGAGCAGCTCCGAAGTCTTACCTTTTGGTTGCTCGGTGGGTTCGGTGGCGCGACGTGGCAAGTTGTCTTTGTAACGCTGCCAATTGCAGCTATAGGGCTACTTGTGTTGTCGCGGCAGGCAGCGGCACTGAATGCAATGAGTTTGGGCGAATCTGAAGCGTATCACCTCGGCGTTTCAACGGAAACACTGAAAAGATGGTCAATTTTTGGGGTCGCGTTGACGGTCGGCGCAGCGGTCTCTGCCGCGGGGGGTATCGGTTTCGTCGGGCTTGTCGTTCCACATCTCTTGAGACTTTTGGGTGGTGCTGACCATCGCTATGTGCTACCGGGTTCAGCAGTGGGTGGTGCAATACTGTTGGTCCTGGCGGATTTGTTCTCCCGAACCGTTGTTGTGCCTGCTGAATTACCTGTAGGTATCGTCACCGCATTCATCGGGGGTCCCTTTTTCTTGTGGCTGCTGCTTAGGTTCAAACGCGAGGTTCTTCTATAGGGAGGAGTAATGATGGTTAAATTGGAAAACGTTGGTTACCAGATCGGTAAGCAGTGGTTAGTCCGAAACATCAACGTTACAATTGAAAACGGGGCGTTATGGGGACTCGTCGGTCCCAACGGTGCTGGAAAATCGACACTCCTGCGCCTAATTTCTGGTGAACTCTTGCCAACGACAGGCGAAGTTCGGATTTTCGGGAAACCTATTCAGAGTTACCCACCGAAAGAATTGGCACGCATCCGGGCTTATCTCCAACAGAAACGGGACATAAATTTCCCCTTCACAAGCCTGGAGGTCGCGCTATTTGGGCGGCACCCGTATCTCAACGGCACAAAGGAGACTGTCGATGATGTCTCAATCGCCAAGGGCGCACTGCAGCGGGTGGAAGCGAATATGTTTGAGGAACGGCTTTATCCGACGCTATCTGGGGGCGAAGCAAGCCGTGTTGACGTTGCACGGATTCTCACCCAAGCCCCAGACCTGTTTCTGTTAGATGAACCAACGAATCATCTGGATCCGAGATATCAAGTACGAATACTCAACCTATGCAAAACAATTTGCAGTCGAGGCAAAACCGTTATCACGGCAATTCACGATCTGAATCTTGCCTCAATGTGTGCAGATCAGTTGTTGCTGTTGAAAGATGGAGTTTCTGTTGCATCCGGACCACCGCAAACAGTCCTAACATTGGAACTCTTATCAGAAGTCTACAATATTCCATTTGATGTATTACCACATCCGGATGGCCACTTGTGGGTGATGCCTACCGTAGATCTTTCGTAGAAATTTCATCCATAATATTTGAAACAAAAAAACTTGAAATCCGTTCTAACCTGTGATATACTTGTAGATGCCCTGACAGAAAATTAAGAATCTACATTTTAACATAATCTGAAATACAAAACTTGCTATAATCACTAATCATAGGAGACACACCGTGGAGCAAGCAAGAAACGACGCAATCATCGAAGAACTCATTCGCGCTTATTGGTTAGAGTTAGAGGCAACGATCAATTATCTCGCTATTTCCGTCGATTTAGATGGTATTCGTGCTGAAGAGATTAAGAAGTCCTTGGCAGCGGATATTCAAACAGAGATTACACACGCACAAGAACTCGCCGCTCGTATCAAGGAGATCAATGGACGAGTTCCTGGCTCGTTCGCTTTTAAACCCGAACAAGCTTCGCTGCAACCACCAGAAAACTCAACGGACCTTGTGTCAGCAATCCATGGGGTTATTGAAGCGGAAAACGTCGCGATTGACCAATACAATAAGATTATTCGCCTGTGCGATGGGATAGACTACGTCACACAGGACCTCTGCATCAAACTCCTCGCTGATGAAGAAACGCATCGCCGGGAGTTCAGAGGATTTCTCAAGGAATTTGAGAACGACTAATCCCATTAAAACGTACTGAAAGCGATTTCTGAAAAAGCGAACAACGGGCAACAATGCCCGTTGTCTGTTTTTAAAACTAAAGTACAGAAAGCGATCACGACATGCACGGAAAAAGAAACCTACTGCTTCTCAAGCACCATTTCTTCACCGTCAGGCGTTATTAGGATAAGCGTATCGTCCTGTTTCGTACAAGCCGAATGCGCAAAGGGTTGGATCAAATCCGACCTGACCCCTTCGTCGTAATCTTGCTCTGCTTCTGCGAGTGCCATATCCAATGCGATCTGAAAAAAATCTTTGGGTTCAGTGGCTATGTGCACCTCAGATTCTTTTGTAAATATGGAGAGTGTCTGACCATCGAAGGCGTAACTCCCCAACCATGTTCCAGTCGCCTCAAGCGTAGCGGGCGGTATATCTGGGAAATCCATTACAGTTTTTTCCGCAAGATCGCAAGTCCACGAATCATCAGCCGCAAAAACGTAGTTAAGTCGTCTTACCGTGATCTCTGCTTCTCCGCCAACTGTAAAAGATTCGAGGTATTCTTCGGGCGTTTTACCGAAAATTGAAACAACCTCCCAAAAACCGTACAATTCTTCATTTGCCAACGCCGAAACAGACGATTCACCTGCTAAGGCTTCAGCCTTTTCTTTTTCTAACTCTTCAGGTGTTTTTAAATCCTCACCACAGCCGACCACGCCTAAAAGCATCAGACTCACAAGTAGGATCGAAACAACAAAATTTTTCTGAATCATTGATTTCCTCACAGTAGTAGGCACGCTCCGCGTGCCGTCACACCCTACAGAACCGATGCTATAATCTCGTCTTCAACGCACCCCAGACCGTCGGCAACTTCTGCGCGGGTTCCACACTCAGTCCGGTTTTGGATTCAAAATTTTGGAATACTTCAGCATCGGTGAGCGGTCGGTTGTAAATACGGACCTCATCAACGATACCACGGAAAAATCCTTCCGCCTTGCCACGGTTGTTCCCCGCGCCAAGATAGACAGGTTCCGTGAACGGGATAAAGATGGACTTCGGTAGTGTTATAGATACTCTTGGTCTGTGCCGTTCACCGTCTATGTAGATAACTTGTACGCCCGACTCACGCCCGGCTTCGTCTACATAGGGCTCATAAACATAAACAATATGATGCCATTCTCCATCACAGATTGAAAGGAACCTTCTGGAATTGGAGGTGCTGCATCCATGCTTTAGGTTTACGATCCCATGCTTGAAATCAGGCTCTCCGCCTTTATGCTTGATATAAAGGTTAATAACATCCGCAAGGAAAGCTCCATTTGATGCATTAAAATCCATTCCCCAACCCGCACAGTCTCGACCAATAACTTTAAAAAGCGTCATCCAATCTTCCTTGAAACCGGTTTTGACCCAAGCTTCAAACGTAGATGCGCCTATCTGACTCCCAAAATCACCGAGGTTTGTCAAGTTCACATAATCGTCCGAACCATCAAATTCCAGAGCATCCTTCACCTGTCCAGCGACAATTTTTGGGGATCCTACAATTGTCCCATCATTTTCACCCCAGATATCTCTGGCTGTCTTGCCAACAATGTCCTGCCGATCAAACGTCCAATAACTCACGAGTCCGTCTGTTACCACCGATTTTGTCCATCCGTTGTGACAAAACGTAGCAATGGTTAGCACGGATATAAAAAGAGAGATTAACTGCTTCATAGCCACTACTCCTTAATAAGTTATTTTCGTCGCGATAAAACAATCCAATTTCACTGACTATCATTTTCCTCAATTTGCTGCGCTACAAAATCAACATGAACACCCTTTTTCAGAAACACAGTCCATCGTTTTGGAAGCTTATCTCCGGCAATTCGGTCAATCTGTCCTATCACACGGATGAGAACGATCTGTTCCCTCAGCAACACTTTGTTAATCTCAACAACCGTCTCATTCTCACGAGGATTTTCAATCAATCCTGACACACCTATAATTCTATCACTTGGCGCAGGAAGCCCTGTCGATTGACTGACGATATCTGCCAGACCGTTCGTCCCGTATAACGCACTTGAATCGTTCCATTTCAAAACGCGAGTCGCATCGTATTGCTCAACAGTCGCCCCTATAAGATCATCTTGATACCCTTCAATCGAAATCCAGTCGTCAACCTCCAGTTCCTGTTCCGCAGGCGTTAAATCCCAATCAATCTGTTTAGCCGCTGGTAGCGGTGATGTATTTTCCTTTTCTTCTACGGCCACAGGTTCCTGCGCAGACAGCACTTCCGGTTCTGGTGCTGTAATCTCCGCCGCAGGCGCGGTTTGGACGGTTTCCTGATCCGATACCACTATCGGTGCTAACACTCCATTTGTTGAATCGGATACAGACACCACTTGTTTAGGATCTTCCACCAACTCCGCCGTATCCGGCGCGAAAATATACAAAAAAGCCGTAATCACAAAACCCAAGGCAGAGATACCTAACAAGATAAAGAAAGTAAACTTAAATACCGTTCTCATAAAGCCTCTCCTTCCTTTCAGATCCGCTTAATGATGGTACGGAACAAGTCATCGTTTACCTATTCTGTTCTTAATCTCGGATCCAAGGCATCACGGACAGCATCACCGAACAGATTCGCAGGCAGCACCAACCCGAACATAAAGGCAAACGCCGCCGCGAGATTCCACCACACAATCGGATCGCGCGCAAGCTCCAAACGTGCCGTGTTAATCATGTTCCCCCAACTCCCCGTCGTCGGATCAACGCCGATCTGCAGGTAGCTCAGCAATGCTTCTGTCAACACCAATCCGCTAAACCGCAAAATGGCGGTGATCAACACGATATGCATAAGATTCGGAATCAAGTGCTTGAGAATAATGAGTCCACGCCGCACACCGAAGGCTTCAGCCGCTTGGATATACTCCAATTCTCGGAGTTTCAGCGTTTCGCCACGTAGGATACGGCACAACCCCGTCCAACTGCTGATACCCATAATCAGACAGAGATTAAATAACCCCTGTCCAAAAAGGAGCATGAAGGCAACAATCAACAGGATAGCCGGAATCGAATCAAGTGTCGCATAGATGTATTGAACGGCATCATCTACCCAACCGCCGAAATATCCCGCAATCACACCGAAAAGTATGGCAAACGGCACAGCGATCAAGGTCGTAAACCCACCGATAATAAGACCCGTACGGATCCCTTTCAGTGCTTGATAGAAGACATCGCTGCCAACCTTATCGGTCCCTAAGAGATGTGTGCGTGGATGTTCAAGTGGCGGGTATTCCCGAACTGTGCGACCCTCAGGTGTTTCGATAGTGCTTTTGGCGTACAGATGGGTTGCTAAGGGCGCGGAATAGGTCTTCTCGGTACGTTCGCGAAGCGGCGTGCAGAGCCTATCAAGGAGGCTCAACCCTCTCGGTTTATAGACAACAGCACCGTCCTCGTTTCGCGTGAGTATCTGGTCGGTTTGTCGTATCAACGGATCACGCCAGCGAACGCTATCCAATATACCGATGAGGAGATACGCCAAAAGGATAATCAAACAGACCATAGCGAGACGGTTCCCGCGTATCTGTCTCGCAGCGTTCCGCCAATGTTCTTGCCGCGAGGCGTATCGGAGAAGCCACGCCGCAGCAACAAGACATGCGATAACGATAATGTTCTGATACGCATCAGAGTGCCAGACCCAACTGAGTCGGTCACCCATTCCGATGCCTTCAGTATCGACTCCCAATAAAAAAATAGGCATTGATAGTTGTCAGTTATCGGTTGTCAGTTGTCAGTTGTCAGCACTCAGTCATATTCTTGTGGCAGTTACAAGAAAAGCACCCGCCACAAATCGTCTCTTAACTGACAACTGAGTACTGAAAGATTTTTCGGAGAAAAATCGTACTGAAAACCATTTATTCCTGATACACGGCTTCGTGTGTGTGAAATCCATCTTTAATCACAGCCGCGTCCAGATTGTCCTTGTCAACCTGAATAGGTGTCAGCAAGATGGATGGCACGTCAATTTTGCCGTTGTTCACGGTCTGCGTAGCCTCGGCAATCGGTTCACCCTTCGCGAGCGCAACAGCCGCCTGTGCCGCTTTTGTCGCAATGAGATGGATCGGTTTGTAAACCGTCATGGTTTGCGTTCCCTTGACAATCCGTTGACACGCCGCAAGTTCAGCATCCTGTCCCGAAACGAGAACGCGCCCTGCCAAATTCTGACCCTCAAGTGCCTGAATCACACCGCCAGCCGTGCCATCATTCGAGGCAACAACAGCATCTATCTTATCTTGGGTCTGTGTCAAAACCTGTTCCGTCTTCTTGAGCGCGTCACGCGGATCCCAATTGACTGCCCAGTGTTTTCCTTCTGCTACCAACCGAATATCGCCATTGTCAATCGCGGGTTGTAAAGCACGTAGTTGTCCTTGCCGTAGAAGTTGCGCATTATTGTCCGTTGGCGCGCCACCGAGCAGGAAATAGTTCCCTTTCGGCTTTTTGCGAAACAGGTACTCGGCTTGCAAATACCCCACCTGCTCGTTATCAAAGGAGATATAGAGATCGGGTGAACTCTCACGAATCAACCGATCATAAGCGATAACCTTGATCCCTTCAGCATGTGCAGCTTCGACAATTTGCGAAGCGGCGACGCTATCCTTCGGGATAACAACGAGGACATCTACACCCTGTGTGATCATGTTCTCTGCTTGTTCATTCTGTTTCCGTTCATCGCCATCAGCAGATTGAACGATAACCTCGGCACCCAGTTTTTCTGCCTCAGCGATGAAAATGTCCCGATCCTTCGGCCACCGTTCTACCCGCAATGACTCTACGGACAAACCGATTTTAATCTTCTTAGCACCCTGATCAGCACATCCCGATAGCATCACAAGACACGCCATCAAAACAGAGAGAAGTAAGGTCGTTTTCATCCCAATTTTCCATCTGGTGCGTGGCAGCCAAAACGAGTTGGTAAAAGTACAACTGTGCTTCATATTGACACTCCTTTCAAGAGTTATTCTTGTTTTTCTGGCACATCTGTTTCAGAAGCCGATGTTTCGGGCGCATCTTGGCTAACGACATCGCCGATTTTAAGGGGTTCCGCTATATCAACAACACGGAAGACAGAGACTTTATCCGTCAGAATTTCAGAAACCGCTAAGGTCCCAATTTTTTTTGGCACGTGCGTTAGAATCTCACCGGTATCTATGTCTCGCACCGGTTTACCTTTGGTGAAAACAGCAAACTCTTGATTGATAGCGATATCCCTATTGGATCCGATGCTGACATAGATTTTATCTGGATTCTCATTATCAACATACTGAATCTTCCCTTTAATAGGTCCCTCCGCTACAGTTGAGGCATCTTCCTCTCCTTTTTCGGCTACCGGTTGCGATTCCCAAGGTGTAATGAAATTCGGTCCAACATTATCCCGGAGTGCCAAGACGACTTTAACCAACGCTTCATTCGTTACGATACCGAAAAGTGTTCTATCGTATTCAGCACTCGCAAACTTGATTTCATTAAGTTCAGTCGGCTTAACGATCGGACGTGGATTTTTCCGCTGTTTCTCCGACGTCTGACCAAATGTGAGGTTCGTTCCTTCCTCTGTCATACTCGCTTCAAGGGACGCGAATTTTGTGGCACCATACGTGTGATCACGGACAGTCGAGATTCTCGGTTCAGCAATGAGGTCGCCGGACGCATTGTAAAATTTCATCTCCAGTTTAATTGCGACACGGTGTATCGATCCACGCAGAATAACCGGAGCCGTGTAACTTGCAGTGCCCGGTCCTTGGGGTGCTCTGCGTCCGCCTTCTCGCAGGGTCCGCGAAGCACTGGTTCGGAACCGTTCCTGATTAAACTGACGAATCTTGCCTACCGCAATTACATCGGCATTGAGATGCTTCGCCAGCGTCGCGCGCTGTTCCTGATTCAGTCTTTTCAAGTTATGTCGCGAGAGCGTCATAACTGCCATCGCATCTAAGAGTTCATCTTTACTGATCGGCGCATACATGTTCGTTTCGACCAGTTTCCGATTCAGCATTCTGGTAAATCCTGCCTCTAAATCCCATCGTTTCTTTGAACTGAAAATATTTCCTATAAACCCAGGTATACAACCACATCCGGTCGGGGAATCAAAGCGACTGTTGTCCTCAAAATAGAGCACCGCAATCCGTTTTTTTGGCGTAGTCTCGCTAACAGCAATAGGGCAGATGATGAAACCCAAGCTGAGTCCCGCCACGAATAGATATGAGAAGAAGCGTTTCACTGTCTTTTAGCCTCCTTTTTCGTTTACTCACCTTCACGATTATAGTCTAACAGTTGTCTGAACATTTATCAAGAAAATTTAACCCATCCTAACCAGAAAACGTTTGAAATACAGTAAGATATCTGGTATTCTTATAGTTAGCAGCCCTCAGTTAAAGCGCAGTTTGTAATCGTTAGAAAGGTTGTAACATCCACAAAAGTTAACTGACAACTGATAACCGAAAACCGATTACTATTCAATATGCAAACGAAAAAGGAAACCCTATGTTTACAACGAATAGATCTGTGTCCTGCAATTTACGACATATCTCTATATGCCTTACACTGATTACGTCCCTTGTCCTCTACGGTTGTAGTGATAAACAGTCAACAGAAAAACCGAAAACCGCGGACACCGCTTCTCAGGAAAAAGAATGGCTCTCAATTCTCGGCGGCGTGATAGGTGGCAGTTTTTCGCAATTCGCTGGCGGCGTTCGCCAAGTCCTCGCAAAACATGAACCGCACCTGAAAATATCTGTCGACGGCTCCGCCGGTTCCGTCGAAAATACACGGCGCGTGAACGACGATCCCGAAGCACTCGGTGTCGTTTTCGCCGCTGAAGGCTATCTCGGCTACCACGGGAAAGAGATTTTCGCTGAAGAGGGACCGAAAACCAATATCCGCGTCGTAACGTTACTTTTTATCGCCTATGACCAGTTCTCAACATTAGCGAACAGCGATGTCCATCAGCTTGAGGATATCGTCGGCAAAAAAATCGCTACGGGGGCAAGCGGTTCCGGCACCGCACAGACGTTGGAGCGGTTAGCGAAACTGGCGGGTATCTGGGGGAAATTCACACCGATTTACAAGGGCGGCACTGCCGCTGCAGAGGCACTCCAAAATGGACAAGTCGAAGGGTTCCAATGGCTTGTGAGTGTACCGAATAGTGCTGTTATCGAATTGACAACGATTAAATCCATCCGGATGCTTGATCTCGACACACCTGCCAAAAAGTACGGTTTCTACGAAAAGTATCCGTTCTATATCCCCGGTGCTTTGCCGGAAGGCGCGTATGACGGAAAAGTTAAACCCGTAAAAACTATTTTGATGCCAACCGTCCTCATTTCAAACAAAGCGGTGAGCGAAGAGACGATCTATGCCATTCTGAAGCACATTTATTCACCGGAGGGACATCAGGCGATGCTACTCGTAAATCAAGCGGCAGCAGATATGACGATAGAAAACGGACCGAAGGCGTTCGTCATTCCGCTCCATCGTGGCGCATACAAATTTTGGAGTGAGCAGGGCGTAGAAATCCCACCACACGCAATGCCAGTCGATTAACTGTTCTCAGGTTTCAATCTTCATTTAACCCCACTTACTGATAACTGATAACCAACAAAAATTTGACAAACGCCGGCTTTCATGATACAATATTACACGGTTGTGTTCGCACTTATACAAATATGCTATTGAGAGCAGGGCATGCGGACAAGAGACTCCAAATAGTTTTGTTAGGTAAAGGGATAGGAAATCATGGTACTAAAAAAGAAAACCTATTTTCCGAAAACAGATAAAGACATTAGATGGTTTGTGGTGGACGCGGAGGGACAGACACTCGGACGGCTGGCATCCCGCATCGCACACGTGCTGCGCGGAAAGAATGACCCGCGGTTCACGCCCCATGCAGATTTAGGTTTTCGCGTTGCTGTTGTTAATGCGGAGAAGGTACACGTCACAGGAAAGAAAAGGGAACAGAAAGTCTATTTTAGGCATAGCGGTTACCCCGGTGGTGATAGATACCGAACCTTTGATGAACAGATGAACCTGAAGCCAGAAATAATTATCAAGGATGCCGTCAGAGGGATGCTCCCAAAGAATCACCTCGGCAGGCAATTAATGAAAGGCCTCAGAGTTTACACCGGACCGTCTCATCCGCACCAAGCACAGGAACCGGAAGTCTTAACGTTTTAATTGAGTTGAGGAACCACGATCAGAAAGCGTTCCGACAACTACCCCATAAATCGTAGGAGGGGTTTGTAACCCCGATTGACTTTGGAGAAGATCAGCAGTATGGCTATTGAACAATTCTGGGGAACCGGCAGACGTAAAACCTCAGTCGCGCGCGTCCGGATTATCCCCGGCGGTGAAGCTGGGATTACCGTCAATAAGAAACCGATTCAGGAATACTTCCAACGGGCTGACCATTGGCAGGCAGCGCAACGCCCGATTGAGCATGTCGAGAAAAGCGGTGAGTTTGCTGTCCACGTCAATGTAAAAGGCGGTGGACATACCGGACAGGCAGGCGCAATCTCGCACGGACTCGCACGCGCACTCGTCAAAGCGGACGAATCCCTGAAGCCCTCCTTGAAAAAAGCAGGGTTCTTGACGCGCGATCCGAGAATGGTCGAGCGGAAGAAATACGGGCAAAAAGGCGCACGCGCACGCTTCCAATTCTCTAAGCGTTAGAATTGTCGACCACCTCGCACATTTCACCGTTGGACGGATATTGAAACCCGCCAGCAGCGTTCCCCTTAATCACGGATTTTATTCTAACATAAAATGCACGCTTAGGTCGTAAGACAGGCGCGGCTAAATGTCGCGTCTACACGTTTTTGTGAGTAGCAAGAGGTCTTGTATGTCAAACATTGTCATCTTAGGTGCCCAATGGGGCGATGAGAGTAAAGGAAAGTTGACCGATGTCTTTGCCGGAGATGCGGATATCGTCGCCCGCTATCAAGGCGGTGATAACGCTGGACATACCATCGTTCTCGGCGAAAAAACGTTTATTCTCCATCTAATCCCTTCCGGTATCCTCAGACCTGATACCGTGAATGTCATCGGCAACGGAGTCGTCATCAATCTGGAAACGCTTTTCGGTGAGATTGACCGGTTGGAGGCGCAGGGAATTGAAGTCACCAGCGATAACCTGAAAATCTCCGACCGCGCCCACCTCATTCTGCCATACCACAAGGCTGTCGAGCAGTGGGAACAGATGGGAAGTGCCACCAAAATCGGAACAACCTCACGCGGGATTGGACCCACCTACTCCGATAAGATGAACCGACACGCCGGCATTCGCGTCGGGGATCTGCTTGAGTTTGACCATTTCCAAAAGAAATTGGATTACAACCTCGAAACCAAAGCCGAAGCTCTCCAGATAGGCGGACCCGATCGACACACCCTGCTCGAAACTTACTACGGCTATGCACAGCGGATCACACCCTATGTGACGGATACCGTCGCATTCATGCACGACGCACTCGCCGCTAAGAAACGGATTCTCTTTGAAGGCGCGCAGGGAACCATGCTCGATATAGATTTCGGAACATATCCTTACGTTACCTCTTCTAACTGCACCGCAGGTGCCGTGTGTACCGGACTCGGTATCGGTCCCAAAGCAATCGAACAAGTACTCGGTGTTTCTAAAGCGTATGTGACACGCGTCGGTGGCGGCCCCTTCCCCACAGAGATGCCACCCGACTTGGATGAGAAAATTCGAGAGATCGGCAAAGAGTATGGCGCAACAACACAACGCCCCAGACGCTGCGGTTGGCTGGATCTCGTCGCACTCCGGTATGCTACACAGATTAACGGACTCACCGGTATCGTTTTGACGAAACTCGATGTCTTTGACACGCTCGCCGATTTACAAGTATGTGTCGCTTATCGCTATAAAGGTAAAGAGACAACCACTTTCCCGAGCAGCCTGCAAGTTTTAGAGGAATGCGAACCCGTCTACGAGACACTCCCCGGATGGGAACAGCCCTTAACTGAAGCACGCACCGCATCGGATATTCCGCAACGCACCACAGACTATGTCGCGTACGTCTCAGATTATCTCAACGTACCGATCCCGATTATTTCTGTCGGCCCCGATAGAGATCAGATTGTGCAGTTAGGACAACCCCTCTGGTAGTGTGAGTCGAAAATAATGTGAACTTTTTCCAGATTCTTGCGTTTTAATTTGACATCCACCTAAAAGTGTGGTATCATTAAAATTTGTGATTACTTTGAGCCGTTAGCTCAGCAGGTAGAGCATCTGACTTTTAATCAGGTGGTCACAGGTTCGATTCCTGTACGGCTCACATTCTTTTGCCCCCGTCGTCTAGCCTGGCCAAGGACACCGCCCTTTCACGGCGGCGACACGAGTTCAAATCTCGTCGGGGGTATTTCATTGCAAATAGTCCCTCTAAAAAAACAAGCCCCAATCCTCACAGGGCTTGTTTTTTGTCGGTAATTCCCAGGGCCGGTAGGTTTAATTCGGTAATTCTGATCCCCTTTCTGTCAGAATCGCGGAGTGCGCGGAGAACGCGGAGAACGCTGAAAAGGCTACGCTAACTTCTACCTTGCCTTTCGTCCGAGATGTGGGCGGTAAGAAATCTTCATTCCGCGTCCTCTGTGTCTTCCGTGCCTTCCGTGATTCAGACGACAAGAGAATCCACCTCACAGAAAAAAACATAAAACAAGATGTCTATGATTCACAAATTACCGAAACCGCACCATTTTCATCGTGATAGGTGCGCAGCGACAAGCTTTTCCAACCGCGTAGCCCAAATTTCAGGAGAATGAACCTTCCCGCTTCGCGCCTCAATCACTTTTCCATCGGTATCAATCAGTACGACTGCCGGGCACTTAACCACAGAAGCCAACCGCTCAATCACCAGACTGAACTGCTGAGCCAGTGGGCCCTCATAATCATCATAAATGTGCTGTCCCGGATACCCTTTCTCGCGGATATAGTTGCGGAATGCTTCTTCATTGTTCCATCCGCCAGTGTTAACACTGATAATCTCAAACCCCTTGTCGTGGTATTTCTGGTATACCGTGTCCAGGGATGTTAGTTCCGCTTCACAATAGTCACTCGTCGTCCAAAAATAGAGCAGCACAACCTTCCCGCGATGCACCGAGAGCGAAACCGGTGTGCCATCTACAGTGACGGCTGAGAAGTCTGGAACCGCTTTCCCAACCCGCGTGAGTTCAGTCCACTTTACGAGTTGCCCGAGCTGTTCGCTTCTGGTACTAACCGAGAGAATCTTGCCATCTCGGTCAATAAGCCACTGTGAAGGCACACTATTAATGCCGAAATACCGCGCAAGTTCACTCTCCCACCCCTTACCATCAAAAATCTGGAGCCACGGGATATCGTGTTCCTGAATAAATTCGCGGAGTTCCGCTTCGCTTTCGTCTAAACTCACACCGATAACGTCGAAGCCATCCTGGTGATAGTGCGCGTATGCTTCTTTGATATGCGGCATCTCTGGCGCGCAGAAGCCACACCATTTTGCACAGAAATTGAGGAGCACCATTTTGCCGCGGTAATCCGAGAACGAAACCGGTGTGCCATCAAATGCCACCGCTGAAAAATCCGAGAGTTCTTTGCCAACCCACGCTGTCTGATCCCATACGGTCTTGATCTCTGAATGCCCCACCCACGGATATTTTTCTGCGGATTCGGTGTCACCCAACGCTTCATAGATATCGCTAAGTCCACGTAAAGCGTACCAATCGTCGGGTTCTTGTTCAAGTCGTTGCTGAAAGGCGTGCTGTGCTTCAACAATCAGAGGTTTACACCGTGCAAGCAGTTCGGCGTTTTCCTCGGGACTTCTCATCAGATTCCGATAGATATAGCAAGGCGTTCTCCCGACATCTTTGTACAGTTTTGCCAACCAGTGATACAATTCAGATTCATCTTGCTGCTTCGCGCTTTCAAACAGCCTTTCGAGTGTGGTCAGCGTTAATTCAAACAAAGGATCTAAAGATTCTCTATAATGGCTAAGTGCAAGAAAACAGGTCTCCACATCATTAGGAGTCAGTGTCATCGCCTGTTCAAGGAACAGAAGATCCCTGTTTCCTGCACCGTTACCTTCCCAGACAATGATTGCCAACATCTTCATCGCCGCGCCGTTGTCCGGTTCCTTTTCGAGCACCTCTTCAGAGAACTCTCGGAGTTCTAAAAGCATCGCTTCAGGGAACCGTGAAACGTACTCAGGCAGCTGCGGGGGCAGTGTCGTTTTACCGTCAACAACGCCTGTTTCAATCCTCGCTTTGAAGTAATCCAAAAGTTGTTCCTGAACTTTCGGGGTGAGTTCCCACCAAGGTTTTGAGAGTCCACGATCCTCCAGTGAATCAAGGTAGGTATCCCAGAAATCTATATTTTCGGGCGTTCCATTGTCTAAACCACACGCGTTAGCCGATTCTTGAAGCAATTTTTTCTGAAACGCTGCCTGCGTCTCAGGTAATAAGGCTCTACATCTTTTAATCAAGGTATTAAGCTTTTCAATCAATGTCCCGAACTGCTCAATTCGCTCTGGTATTTCAAAGTCTGCCTTGAGAGACTTGATTCTCTGATAGACTGCGTACGGCGTTACTCTATGCCGTTGATAAGCAAACTTCGCATCTCGATAATGTAACGTATTGTCCTGTCGCTTTGCCCATTCAAAGAGGCTTTCAAGCGCGATAAGCACTTTTTCTTGTTCATCAATACGTCCGAAACCGTGATATTGCCTGTACTTGTCAATCAAATGCAGATTTATACACGGATCTTTTGGCACCAATGTCAACGCCTTTTCCACGAATGGTAGACTCTCATCGTAGTTCATATCTCTCGCTGCTGCTATTGCCAAAATTATAGATGCGCCGCCGTTGTCCGGGTCTGTTTCAAGAACGGCTTCTGCCAACATTCTTAGTTTTGGTTGCATCTCCTCAGAAAAACGCCAATAATAGTCATGGAAACCGGGTGGAAGTGCCGTCTGGTCATCCGAGACTCCCGCCTCAACCTTCGTTTTGAAGTAAGCGAGGAGTTCCTCCTGCGTCTCTGCGTCTATCTCTTTCAATTCACCTCTTGCGAGTCCATAGTTGTAAAGTGAGTCGAGGAGTGTATACCAGAAATCTGTAGAATCATGTTTCGTAGTCATAATCATCTCCAAGGTTATTTTGAGAAAATGCAACTTCAGATACAGCAGTCTACTTAGAAGAATTAGTGTCGCATCTCTAACACCCACTTGTCAAGCAAATATCAGATATGCGTTCAACTGACACACGTAAGTGTTTTTCCATGATCTATTCATGAAGATAGATATAGCGAAACCCAACAATCCAAACACCAGAGGCATGAGAATATGTTGGGTTTCCGTCCGAATTAAAGTCCCCTGATAAGGGGGATTTAGGGGGTTTAAAATCAAAAAACTTCGCTCCGCGTGCTAAATTCGCGTAAGTCTCAATCCATTTGTCCACTGCTTCGTTACTGAAAATAATCTGCGTTGATGTCTATGTAATCTTCCCACGCTTCGGGAACTTCATCCTCTATAAAGATCGCCTCAACCGGACACGCCGGTTCACATACAGCTCAATCGATGCATTCTTCGGGATCAATGTAGAGTTGATTTACCGCTTCAAACGCGTCAGCTGCACTGGTCGGATGCGGGTGAATGCAATCTACAGGACACACGTCAACGCATGCGCTGTCTTTTACGTCAATACAGGGTTCGCAAATTACATACGTCATTTTTTTTCTCCTTGTTGTGTGTTTTTTGATCGGTTGGCACACCAATGCCAAATACTGGTATTCGCGTGCCAACCCGTTGTTATCTATTGAAAATAGTCTGCGTTGATCTCTATAAAATCTTCCCATTCTTCAGGGACTTCGTCCTCTATGAAGATCGCCTCAACCGGGCATTCGGGTTCACATACACTACAATCGATGCATTCTTCAGGATCAATGTAGAGTTGATTGACCTCTTCAAATGCGTCGGATGCATCAGTCGGATGTGGATGAATACAATCTACGGGACAGACATCAACACAAGCACTGTCTTTTACGTCAATGCAGGGTTCACAAATTACGTACGTCATTTTTTCTCCTTTTTGTGTTTTTTAATCGGATAGGCTGCCAGTCCTAAGTCATTTGCGTCGGTGTGCGTGCCAATCCATTCCTTTTCTTCACTTTAAAATGGGAGGGCAGTCGTCACGTCGGCAGATGTCCAATGAATCTCAGGGTTCAGTGCATCGCTTGAATACCGATAACCCCCTTGGACATAACGGATACCTACCATGTTTTCTAATCGATAGGTGAGTTCCTTCGCCTCTGCGATATTCACCTCAATGTCTGCGTTCTTCTGTAGCTCAAAACCCTTGTGAAGCAATTGCACATGTAACCCATATCTTTCTAAGGCAGATGCAAGCCGATTTGCCAAGGTCTGAAACTGTGATAACTCCAAGTTAGCCCCATCTTCCTGCCATAGATTAAAACCGTTATGACATACCGGGATGTCTAACCCCTCCTTTTCCAACATTGTTTTTAGTTTCATCATGTCGTTGTTGCGATAGCCTACTCCTTCATCCGCGAGGATTTCCAATTGAAATCCCCAATCAACAACATTCAAAGGAAGCGACTGTTCCGCAATTAAGGACTTCAGAACCTCCTTGATTTCTGGGACGCGGTATGTCTCTAAAGCGAGTCGAGTCGTCGCTTCATCCCTCTCAGATGCCGACCTACCTACGTAGATACCGTAACTTAGATTGTTTTCATTCAACCATTGCTCTACGACTTTCTCTATCTTCGACTGTGTTAAACGGTCCGACTTCTCACTCACCACTAACGGACCGCTATCGGAAGCAATGAGAGGCAGTTTAAGTTCGGTAATCAAGGCATCTAATAATTCTTTCACATCGTTTGGACTCATGGGTTTTTCTCCTTTTTGTAAGTTTCTTCCCTCTTATAATTTCGTCCTTTTGCGATTCAACGCCGCGGGAAACGCCATGGGGAGACACAAATACTCGCACTCGTCCAACTCGTTTCCGAGGCATCATCACGGTTTACATACTCGTACGTATTCAGTACATAATTGATGCCGAAAGTTATATCTATCTGTTTGGCAAGCTTCCTGACTTGTGACAGGGGCACCGTGGTTTCCGCCGCCTTTTCGAGTTGGAAGCCGAGATGAAACATTTTTGCTTTTAGTCTGTTTGCTTTTAATAAAGCCTCAAACCGATGGGCAATCTTCTCAAGCTGCGATAGTTCAACCCGGGTCCTTCCTTTCTTGTGTAATCGAAATCCACCATGAAGGATCTTGACAGGGTAACTCGTCGTGTCATCCTCCGACAGCATAATCAATCGGAAGCCACAATCGGTAAAACGGATAGGCAGCTCTTGTTCTGCTATAACTGATTCAAGGAGGGCTTCAACCGCTGAGGCTTCCAGCAATTCTTTGGCTGGTGAAGTAGCGTCGGTTTTGGTATAGAATTCCATAATTTCCGGAAGTCCCGGAAGAAGTACATGGAGCTTACCGTCCTTGTTCCATTGCGCGATAACGTCCTTAATACGCGCCTCTGTCGTGGAATGCCGCGCCCCTAAATCTTGGGAGGGTAATATATCAACAATGTCAATTGGAAGACATGCCTCCGCAATTAAGACCTTCAACAATTCCTTGACTTCTGTCGGTGTCATGTCGGGTTCTCCTTTTGTGAATTAAGAATGCAAATCAGCAGAAAAGGTTACATGAATTTTTCCGATACTGCACACTTTCTAACCTTTATCGCGGAATATATTGTCGAACTCACCCGGATATTCTGATTTCATCCAAGCGACTAACTTCTGTTTCGCCCGATGCAACCGCACCTTCGTTGCCGATGGACTAATATCCAATGTTTTCGCAATTTCTTCAAGCGTCATGTTATCGAGTCGCAATTCAAATGCACGCTGCTCTGATTCCGGCAACCGCTGTGCCAAACCACGAACGATTTCTAATTGCTCTTCGGCGATGATTGTCTCTATAGGTGAGCGATGCTCAGGTTCTATTGTGTAGGTTTCAAAGATTTCATCAACAGGATCCGTCTCAATACTTCTCCGGTTTTCTCGGATATGTGTAGCGATGAGTTGCTTTGCGATGCTAAACATCCAACTTGAGAACTTTTTGCGATCCCGAAGCGTTCCGAGGTGCTTGTGTACCCTGATAAACGTCTCTTGCATCAGGTCTTGCGCTGTCTCCCAACTCCCAACCCGCCTGTAAAAGAAATTGAGAAGCGACATCTCATAACGGTGATAGAGGATTTCAAAGGCACCCTCATTTTCATCGTCTAAACTTTGATACACCAGTTCCTCGTCTCGTGATTCATCCATCGCCATCACATCCTGTCTTAGCATCGCCACCTATAGCAAAAAATCTCAAAATATATCAATCTCTCAGTAGGAACACCCTTTGTGGGGGTCCGTAAACTTCGTTTGTAGTAGGGCGATTCATCGCCCGTCAATTTCCGACGAATCTTTTTTGCCCTCTATTTCCGTCTTAACCAATTCTTCTAACAGGCTGCCTCTCGCCGCAACCGAGATAACCTTGCCCTCCCGATCCATCAAAAACGGTGCCGGGATACCGCGGACACCATACTGCTCCACGAGATGACCAGCCCATTTTTGACCGTCGAAAATTTGTCGCCACGGTATCCCCTGCTCTTTGATGAACTCGCGCAACACCGCTGCGTCTTCATCCAAACTCACGCCGATAACCTCAAAACCTTCGCCGTGGTATTTCTCGTACACCGCTTTGATCCGCGGTATCTCTCCAATACAAGGACCGCACCACACCGCCCAGAAATCGAGCAAGACGACTTTGCCACGGTAATCCGCAAGTGAAATCGGATTGCCGTCAAGGTCAACTGCTGATGAGAAGAAATCAGGCAACACCTGTCCTACCCATCCCAAACTGGGATCTGCTTTGACCTGATATTCATTCGCAAGTTCGATATTTCCTAATTTCTCATGAATATTCGCTAATCCTCTGAGGGCACTCCGGTCATCTTTGTCCTGTTCCAACTGCTTCTCATAAACCCTTTGTGTTTTCTTAAATACCTGTTCCGCTGCGGCAGTATTTCCTAAGGCCTCTTGGATTTCAGTTAACATGCGAACAATATCCCAAGCATCTGGACGCTGCGCCAACTGCTCTTCAAAGACATCCTGAATCTTACCCATGACCGCTGTCCACCGTTCATAGAGTGGATCGTCGCTTTCAAGTTCCTTGTAAAAATCGTTGGGTCGCGTTGTGACATACAAATAGTCATAACAACACCGGAAGAGCCATTGATACAACATCGATTCTTCACCTTCGCGATGCCATTCAAATAACCGTTCAAGCGCGATAACGGCCTTATCAAAGTAGAGCGGATCAATCCCAGATTTCACAAACGCTAAATAGCAGAGCGATAGATCGTTCGGCAGCAACAGCGTCGCTTTCTCCGAAAAGACCCAGTACTCATCGGGCGGTATGTCGTAGGTCCACCCCGCCAGCGCGATTGCCAAAAATTTTGCGGCTGCACCGTTATCGGGATCGGTTTCCAGCGCGTTTTCCGCGTGTTCTTGCAGCTGTTGACACATCGCTTCAGGAAGCCGCCAGACATACTCGTTCCATATCAAATCCGGTGGAAGGCGGGTTTCTCCATCAATGACACCCGCATCAATTTTCGCCTTGAAATGGTCAACAAGTTTTTCTTGAACATCGGGCGAGATCTCCCACTCAACACTCGAAAGCCCTCGGTTTTCAAGCGTACCAAGAAACGCATTCCAGACATCTACACTGTTTTCTTTCACGATTTTACCTCCAAATTTTTCTTGTTCATAAAATATCTGATTTCGATTTTGTATCCTTGAATCTGAGCCTTCATTGTAGATTAAGAATGCAAATCCCACAAAAAGGTTACATAAAAAAGGATCGTCCCTCAATTATCATATAATTTACACACAAACTTACTATTGTTCATAGTACGACAACCTGTCCGCTGACGGCTGATGGCTGACGGCTAATTGCTATTCTTTCCCATTTCGTGCTACAATTATTCTTCAAACCACGCAAGCGAACATATCTATGAATAATGCTACCTATTTGATTTTGCTACTGCTCTGTTTTTATATCACCGCTGGCATCTGCGAAACACCAAACGGCGCATCCCTCCACGGCACCTGCGTTGATGCCGAAAACGGACAACCAATTCCCGATGTCCTCGTCCGTGCCGCTGCTGAAAAACTCACACAAGTCTACCCCGATCGCAAGTTTGAACACGCAACGGCAACAGCTGCCGATGGTGCTTTTTCACTGACGATCCCCAACGATCCGCAAACCTATTACGCCTTCTCACTCATGGCACTCCATCCTCAGTATCAGGCGAAACGCTTGCGACACGAGATGTCTCCCGGAAAAAGTAAGTATCAGTTAGGAAAGATCGCACTGAGACGCACCCTATTTCTGCATGGCAAAGTCTCTGGTGCAAAGAATGTCGCTGGACGCGTCGTAAGTCTGAGGATGCACACGAAATCGGCAGACTTCTTTCGCGCCGCCGCACCGATTGAAAACGCAGCAAAAATTGACACCACGGGCAACTTCCACTTTACGGACCTCTATCCGATCGAGTACACCTTGACAATTTCTCAGGACGGTGTTATTATAGCGTATGTAGCGTCTATTAACCCGCAAAAACAGACACAGATTGCTATCCGCTTGCCGAAAATGAAAACGTTACGCGGCAGAGTTGTCGATACGCAAGGGCATCCAATCGCAGGGGCACAGGTTTACGCGACGCGCCACGCCGAAACGCCACACGGACACAGCGCACGTCTCGCAACAGCACAGACAAACGATGTGGGCAATTTTCAGATACAGGTGTTAGAAACTGAACCACGATTTCTCTCGCTTGAGATAAGCAAAAAGGGTTATTTTTCCAGAATCTACGAGCACGTGGACATCGGAAAAATGCCGTCAATTATCCCACTCGAAAAAGGGGTTACCGTTAAAGGTCGTGTTGCCTTACCACGGAACCTCCCCTCGGATGCACAGTTCACTGTGAAGGTATTTCCCACAGATATACGCATGGAACCGAACTTGAATCCTTTAGCGTTACATAAACCGCTCTTATCAAGATCCTTTCCTGTAACAGCATCCGCTTTCAGCATTAGTGGACTTTTTGCGGAAAAATACACCCTCTACGTCGTCGGCGATGGCATCTCGGCAACCGGTATTGATGTGAACGCTGCCGTTAACACCGAAGCACGCTTTATTATCGCCGATCAACCCTTAACAACGCTTCAGGGACAAGTCCTTTGGGCAGATACAGAAGAACCCGTTCCTAACGCTGTTGTTTCGCGCGCGTGGTATCCGTGGGAATTACATCCGTTCGACATGTCAATGACGCTGGATCGGTTTGAGGTGGAGACAGACACACATGGCAAATTTAAATTCTCCAATCTCACAGAAGCGCGCTATCAATTACACATCCGCGCTGTCCACGCAGTCTTTGAAGCAACCACACAACGTTACCAGCGAGCACGCATTCACAAACAGGTCGCAATACCTGCCGCTGGCACGACATACCGCATCTATCTGGGAAAACAAGATGGCACCCCTTTTGCAAAGTAGTAGATACATGTATGACACCAGGTCCAATACGTACGGTTTGATGAAGTTTAAGAAAATATTTCGGTAATTCTATATTTTCCCCCGGCCCGGTAGGTTCGGTTTCCTAACCGAACCGGATCTGAGGTGTAAACTGTGTATATCCCAAACCCTCTTGAATCCCAGAGGGATGGCATCTGTGTAGAAACATGCATCAAAACCAAAACCTAAGCCCCAGAGGGGCGGCATTTGTAAGGATCGTTGTGACCAAATATCGTGAAAAATCATTAACTTGACACCTATGGTGCGCTGTGTTTTGAATAGAAAAAATTGTAGTTTCCCTAAGGCTAACTGTTGGTTTTTAGATACACTAAAGAACCTTGTGGAAAAATATGGTATCTCTGGAGATAGAGTTGTTGCGTCTTCTCTTTAATTGCAATAAAATCATGTTAAGGATAATTGTAGCTATCCAATTTCTCATTCTCGTTTTTCCAGCAAACGCTGGCTTGCACGCTACATACACAGTGGATGAGCGGGTCATTCTTCAGGAGATCGCCATCCCTGAAGCAGCGGGTGCCTATTATCGAGAACCGGGTAAATTGGTAGTATCCGAAGACGGAGACCGCTGGTTCGGACCAGAAATCGACAGTCTGGTGCTTTGTCGTAATACCGCGCACGCATTCAATGGTGCTGGCTTCTTCGATATTATTTATACGCGGGAGGATGCCAAAGTCTGGCCCTCCGCAACGCCGGGGAAGGTCTGGTGGTATCGGCAACAGGAGTGGCGGTTCGCTGATGCTAACACGCCGTGGGGCACTGACACCGTCCATATTATCCTCACAGCTGAAATCGGATGGCCCGAGATTGATGCAGCCAATAGTGTTACTGGGTACCCTTGGAGCGGATTTGAGGAGCATTGGCGCGAGGGTGAAACTATAAAATCTAAGGCAGAGATCGTCGGTTATCACCAATATGAGCAGGCAGGCAAAAGATACCTCGCACCGAAGTACTACAAACGCGGAACTTCGAGTTATTCCTGTGCAACTGCGCGAAGACATTACGATTTGAAAGTGTTGAAACATGACGAAGGACACTTTACGTCGCCAGAATTTCGTCCCGAAGTCAACAAACTCAGCCGCCGTGAAAAAGGAATATCAAAAGACACAAGCAATTGGTACGATTGTATACGCCTCAAATAAACAGGACCATTAATGAAAAAAATTGTTCGCGTTTTCAAATTAGCAGTCATCATCTGCACATTTCTTATTTCCTTACCGGGCTCGGATGCTGTCCTTTGGGAAGACCACTTTGAGCAGGCAGCGAAAGAAGACTGGCAGCACATCGGAAAAGATTCCATTTGGACGGTTGAGGACGGATTTTTAAAGACGGAAATCCAAGCGCAAGCACAATGGAGTGCTATCTTCGAACTTTACCAATTCATCGCCTATCCGGGTCCCTATAACGACTTTACAATCACCCTCGAAACTATCGGGGCAGCGCGTGCCAGATTCGGCATCGCACTCGCAAAGCATTTCGACACCACCGTGCCAGAAATGGATGAACACGGCTACTACCTCTTTTTCACGAACGACATGTATGCATCAAGAGATGGCGAGGTTCTTATCGAACCCGGACAACGCTGGAATACAGACGAACTCCAGCAGATGGAATTACACTTTAAAGACGGCAGATTCCAACTCTCCGCGGATGGCGAATCTCGCATCGACTTTACGGACGCGAACTTCAATCAGGTCGATAGTATCGCTTTTATACTCGCAGGATTTATCACAGAGGATGTCAATGTTGGCAACGCCTGGGTAGACACGTTTACAATTGATGGACTCGCAGTCTCACCCATACGAAAATTAGCAACAACCTGGGCAAGCCTAAAGCAAGAAGACCCCTAAAAGGTATCCGCTGCCTGCTAACAAGGTATCTTTCTAAAACAGTAACCCTCTTAACTGAAAACTGGTAACTGGTAACTGACAACTGTTAAATATGCTCCGAAAAAATTTAGACTTCATCTTCGACGCATTTTTACTCCTGACCGTCCTCAGCATCGCGTTTTGGAACACCTACGCCAGAGCACGATTGAATCCGGGCGAACGCGCCCAACCCGCGAATTCAGGATTCTATTACCGAACCCCCGGTGTAAACGGAAAATGGTTCGGACCCGAACTCAATTCGCTCACGCTTTGCAAGGGTGTCCATAATCCATACAACAACAGGGGACAGTTTGACATCGTAGAAACCCTTGAAAGTGCAGCGGTCTCCCGCTCAAGCATCCGAGGCGCGCTCCACTGGTATCGCGGACAGCAGTGGCGTTTTGCCACAGACGATACGCCGTGGGGCACAAACTTTTCCTATATCACACTCCGCGACGATTTAGGATGGAGCGAGATTAGTGTCGGTGGCGGCACAACCGGCTACCCATGGAGTGGCGTTGAACGGCACTGGCGCGACGGTGAGATTATCCGAGCACAGGCTTTCGTCATCGGATGGCGGCGGTACGCGCGCGGCGCAGAGCGGTGGGTCTGTCCCATGTATTACAAAATTGGCGGATGGGAAGGTGAATCCCTTGAAGTCAACTGCAAAACCCTAAGAACTTGGTTCCCATCGGATTGGGATGTCTTGAAACAGAACAACGGAGACTTCGGTCCACCCATCGAACGCAAACCCGGTGTTCTGAGCCGATGGGGAAAGAAAACACAACGCTGGTACGACTGCATAAAGATTAGTGGGTCTGAGCGGACCCAAACCCGGTAGACGCGATACCGAAGCAACATTTTTTGCCGCTCGCGATGCCAACTTACTATGCCATACAAAAATCTAAGCATCTTCATACTTTTTTATACCCTCATTAGCTGCACCCTCTCCGCATCCGCCGAGACGTGGCACGACGATTTTGATGCCGAAAACCCAGACGCATGGGATGCCGTCGGAAAGAATTTCATCTGGAAAGTAGATGATGGATTTCTACGCGTAGAGGTGAAACGTGAATGGGAGATAGACTACGAACTCTACCAATTCACCGCAGTCCCGGGACCTTATAGGAACTTCATAATCAAGATAAACGATTTCGGCGGCGATAAAACGCGCTTCGGTTTTTGTGTCGGACAGCATTTCTCCGATACCCCCGGAGAGGATCCATTCTTTTATATCTTTTTTCCCGATGAAATCAGAGCAAGGCGTTTTGACGGTAAAGGGAACAGCCACCCCTTCCGCTTTCGGCTCTCCAGAGAGCCGCGCATCCGTTGGGAAACAGATACCTTGACACAGATGGAATTGCACTTTAATTTAGGATACTTCGTGCTATTCGCAGACGGTAAATTCCGCACTGCGTTCCAAGATGCCAACTTCGACAAAATTGAGATCCTCGGCTTTGTCATGGAAGGCATTAACATCGCAAACGAGTGGGTCGGTAAGGCATGGGCAGACTCCTTCACCATCTCAGGGCTCGACATCACACCAGAAGCCAAATTAACCGCAATGTGGAGCCAACTCAAGATTAGATGAATAAAGCAGCACGATTTATAGTAAACCTTAGAATTATGTGGGCACCTATCCTTTAACAAATACTCGTTCGTAGTAGGGCAATTCATTGCCCGTTGTACCTAAGGAGTACTCTGATATTTTCAGGTTTCACTATAAGTGACTGACGATAAGGCTTAGGTCATATTATTCAACACTGAAGATCATTCAAAGACCTGAAATGCGCCGTCCTTAACGACCAGCACAATCTGCTCATACAATGCGTCTCCGTCAGCATTAAAAGAGAAGTTGCCTAAAATCGTGGGTAAATCCTTCGTCTGTGCGAGTGCATCCCGAATAGCGGTTGAATCTGTCGATTGTGCTACCTTAATTGCATTGGCAAGCACATGGAGCGTCACATACGATTGTGCCGCCCACGGCTCAGGTTCAATACCGTATTTCGCTCGATAATTCTCAATAAAGGCCTGGTTTCCGGGGGCATCAGATATATTCGACCATCCGATAAAACCTATTGCCCCTTCAGCACCATCACCCGCCTTTTGGACTTCATCCATGGTTAAATCAGGCGCAATCACGTGAAGAGTATCGGGAAAACCTACCTCGGCTGTTTGGGCAACAATCCGCGCTATTTCTTGCGCGAGTGCGGAGATAAAGAGGGCATCCGGCTCCACCGCCATTATATTGGTTAATTGCTGAGAAAAATCGGTATCACCGGTTTCAAAGGTTTCCTCGGTTAAAATCTCAACCCCGTTCGCCTCAAGTACCGTCCTTAACACCTCGTTGCTACTTCTGGCGTAGACATCGATCTCATCATAAATCGTCGCGACTTTTTGATAACCGATTTTCTGCTGAGTCACTATCACCCCACTCGGAATGCTTATATTTGTGGCGAGACTGGTGCGAAAGATAAAATTTCCGATCCCGCTCAAACCTGCAGCGGAGGAGACCGAACTGAAAGCGATGACCCGATTTTCCTGCGCAATTGGCGCAGCCTCTTTAAGGTGCGTCGAGATCGCAAGTCCGACGATAGCAGGTACACCTTGATCAACCAGATGTTGTACCGCCTCCTTCGCGCCCTCTGGGGTGCTACGATCATCCACAGTGATAAACCTAAGATTCACATCACCGAGGCTGTTAATCTCTTCGCGTGCCAATTCAAAACCGCGTTGCATTGGAAACCCATACGGTTCAGCGTATTTCCCTGTCAGTGCCACAACAACGCCGATAGGAATATTTTCGTCCATCATCGGAGGCATTTCGCCATTAGATACCACCGAGACGACTCTCCCACAACTGAAAAGTCCAACAGTGAAAACAATCATTATTAAAGCAAATACAAATATTATGACGCTTTTTATTTTCATGCTTAATTTCTTCTTCCTTTTTTCACTAAATCTGGTGACGGTTTTTGGTAAAATATCCCAAGTTACCGCCTAATAGGTTTTGGGTGTTTAAACACAGATCTTTTAATGAAAAACGTGAGTTTGATAAATACTTAGGATTTCCGCATTTTCTTTTAAAGTCCCCCTGATAAGGGGGATTTAGGGGGTTAAATTGCTGAAATCTGCCCTTTTTCGCACGATTTGTGTCCGTCCTGACTCCTAATACTTTTTCAAGCTCACGTTAATGAAAAGCGTCTCTTCACACCCTGTAGGGGTGGTATATCTATAGAAAATCGTGTCTCAAGCCCCCGCACTCCAGCGGAGTGCTATGTGAATGAAAAGTGGCAACTTGGGTTAAAACAGTGATACAATAGAGGTCCCTCATAGCACTTCTGTTCCATCCACGCTTAGTTATAGAGTATCACATAAGTCCGAAAAAATGTCAAAAAATCATGACAATTTTCTTCTTGACCAACGAAGATAAACGTAGTATCCTTAGTAAAAATCAATACCTGCTTCACACCACAACGCACAATAAATATACCACAAAATCACACTTGGCTCCACTTTTCGGGACGCATTTACGTTTATGCTTGAAAAAGAATTTAGGAACGAAGACCCATCAGGCAAGATTATTGCCTTTATGTTGCTCATTGTTTCTCTCATAGGTGGCGGGGCATTCGCCGTTAAACTCGGCCTGCAAGGCTTCCCACCGCTAAAAATGGCACTCTTTCGCTGTATATTAGGCGTTATTTTCGTTGGCGGCGCAGGATTTTACTATGGGATGTCAATGCGGATGCGCTTCGAGGAGTTCCGTCGGTTGCTCCTGATCGCTGTCCTTTACACCTTGCATACGATCACGCTGAACGTCGGCACCCAACATACAACAGCCGCGCGTTCAACCATTTTTTTTAGCCTATACCCGCTTTTTACAGTCCTGTTTGGACATTTCTGGCTGCCAAATGATCGGCTCACTAAAACGAAAACATTCGGTATTCTCACCGCGTTCGGTGGCGTGTTTCTCGCAATTATGCCAAATCTGCAAGGTCGGAACGTCACAGGATACCTCATCGGCGATCTCATCGTAATTCTCAGCGCATGTTTCTTAGGACTCCGCATTACATTGACAAAAGTATTCGTTCAAGACATTTACCCGTACCGTTTGCTCCTCTGGTTGTTGGGTTTAAACATTCCCTGCTTTTACGTGCTCAGTTCCATTTTTGAGAGCGAGCAATCCGTTGAATGGACGCTGGCAAGCAGTGCTGGGCTCATCTATCAGGGATGGGTTATCACAGGTTTCTGCTTTTTAGGGTTGACATGGACGCTAAGAAAATACAAAGCGAGTAAATTGGTCGTTTTTTCTTTCCTGATGCCGCTGTCCGGCGTTCTGTTTAGCCATCTATTTTTAGGTGATGAACTGACCCTCGACTTGGTGGCAGGCACCGGATTGGTGGCAATCGGAATCTATCTTGTAAATAGGCAGCGTTAATCTGCCCACGAACGAATGAACACGAAAGGAGTTGTACATAAAATGACTCAAAAAGGAATCCTGTACGTCCTAATCCTTACCATTTTGTCGGTCTGTGGCACACAACACATCCCCTCTGCCGATGATATCCCTGACGGTATGGTACTCATCCCCGCAGGCGAATTTGAAATGGGGAGTCGCACTGGCAAAAACAATGAACGTCCAGTGCACACCGTTTATCTTGATGCCTTCTATATGGACATCTACGAGGTAACGAACGCACAATATAAAATTTTCGTCGATGCAAATCCGCAGTGGCAAAAAGATAACATTCCCGAGGAATATCACGACGGTGTATACCTCAGACTCTGGGATGGGAACACCTATCCCGAAGGCAAAGCTGACCATCCTGTCGTTTATGTGAGTTGGTACGCAGTGATGGCTTACGCAGAATGGGCAGGCAAACGGTTACCAACAGAGGCAGAGTGGGAAAAAGCAGCGCGCGGCGGACTTATCGGGAAAGCGTATCCATGGGGCGATACCATTGATGCAACCCGCGCAAACTTCACACGGCATTTCAACGCGCCAATCGCTGTCGGGCAGTACCCACTCAATGGTTACGGTTTATGCGATATGGCTGGGAATATCTCCGAGTGGTGTCTCGATGAATACGATCCTGATTTCTATGCAACTTCCGCACGTAAAAACCCATTTTCAAAAGGAAAACGTCAAGCGACTATCAATGATTTCAAAAAAGTGCAGCAGAAAGAACGCGTGTTACGTGGCGGCTGCTGGAGCGATAACGGATTGTTCCTGCAGGTCTCGTACCGTGACTGGGGACCGCAGAATTACACCAGCGTCTTCCGCGGGTTCCGCTGTGTGAAAGACGTATTAAAGTCCCCCTGATAAGGGGGATTTAGGGGGTGTTTTTGCTGGGGTATTTCTTAAAAACACTGAAATAATGATTTTGGGGTAAATGTGTCCCCTTTCTACTCAATTTGCGTAAGTCCCGTTAGGTTAATCGCCCAAATTCTGCGCGATAAGCGTCAAATCCAGAATATCAACAGTCCCGTCCGCATTCACATCCGCCGCCGTATCCACATCCCCAAGACGAGCAGCGACAAAGACAAGGTCTAATATATTGACAACACCGTCACCCGTTACATCATAAGCAGACGCATCTGGAACCAAGTTGGAGCGTATCAAATTAAAAACAATATCCTGACTGGTCTCAACTTTAACAATCCCAACATTCGGTGCCAACCATTGGTAAGAGGTAGAACGGCCTATTGACGACGTAGAGACAGTCCTTGAATTCAGTTGAATTTTAAGGCAGTTCTCAAATGTCCCCGCGGGTGTTACCACATCTTCTACCGCAACGACTTCGTAGACACTGGAGACTGAAACTCGACCTGTGAGTACAACTTCTGTTTCCAAAGTAAACCCCCATGAATCCCCAAGTGCGAATGATGCTGGGAAAAACAGAGCGGGTGGTGATAATACAGCAGTGGCTGTACCGAATATTGAACCGAGTTCCGCAACAACTTTATGCAGTTTCACGCCGTCATCGTCAAAATGCACAAAGTACGTTTCACCCGTAGTTTCGTCTGTGCCCACCGTCTCTGCTGTTCTTTTGAAGCGTGCGATCTCTCTACCGTCAATACGTTCTTCGGCAGCTTCAATCGTATAGGTAACCCGTTCAGTCCCATCCGCAGTCTCCAACACCCAGATATTACCCAAATCCGTCGGATAGTACTCCACAGTCTCCGCCACCACAACAGACAGATAGCACAATAAAAGCACCAACACCAATACAACACGACCCCTTTTTACAACCACTAAATCTCTCCTCCTATCTTCTAATCGAGTTCACATTAGCATAGCATACCGAACATGCAAAGTCAAGCAAACGCAAAATTCAGGGTAGAGCCATTCAGTGTGCCTATTTTTCGGTCAGATTTTCATCCCAGGCCCGGTAGGTGCGGTTTGCTACCGCACCATAGGTGTCAATTTAAGAAAAATAACCGCCTCGGCCCCAGGACCGGTAGGTTCGGTTTCCCAACCGAACCGGATTTTTACAGAAGACCTTGAATGTTTCAGAAACCTCTTGAGTTCCGTAGGAACGGCATCTTTGTAGAAACACGACACGTCCGAGGAACAGCCCCGTAGGGGCGGCATCTATAGGGACATCACTCTGAAATGGCGAGGAATATCCCTAAATTGACCCTATGGTGCGGTTTGCTACCGCACCCATAAGGGTCAATTTAAGAAAAAGTAACCGTTGTGGCTCCCAGGCCGGTAGGTTCGGTTTCCCAACCGAACCGGATTCTACGCGAAAACCTTGAAGACCTCACAACCCTCTTTAGTCCCGTAGGGTTTATTTGCTTGGGTGTTTCTTCAGCATGTTTATATCCACAGTTGCTAAAACGCTGCCAAAAATCGCTAAATTGACACCTATGGCATTGAATGGCTCTGAAAAATTAGACATTATAACGATTTAAGAATATATTGTGTCAATTAACGCTTAGGATATATTTCACGTTGTTTTGTTGTCTTTTAGCGGGATCATTTGCGAGTTGTCCTCATTTTTACCATTTTGAGCAAAAATGTGTTTATCGGATGACCAAAAATATGAATAAGGATACATAATTCATCCATTATTATGTCTAATGTCTATTTTATGCAACCTTTCGTCCTAACATACGCGTTATAATAATATGAAGCCCCTATTTTTGTTTCACACTACATGAAAAACAATTTATTGGGGATTAGCCGCATTGTAAAAAGGCACTTTCTCTGCTTGTGGAGAAGGGGATTATCAGAGACGGACGCGTACTTTGAAGCAGTTGTAATAATTATCTGAACCGGGATTTATAGGATTTAGGGATTTTCAGGAGTGTAGCCGTCATGACAGCCACATATTTTCGGATTTTCCGATAAAATTCACTTTTTTTTCATAATTTATGACATTTTTTTCATTTTATGCACGAAAAGGGGTTAAAAAAATTGTCTTTAATATAGTGTTCGGTTAGTGTTCGGTGAAAATTTAGATTTAACTCAACTTGCTACCTAAAAGACCATAGTTGTTCAAATCCAACTTTTCCTCGAATATCATGCGGATTACCTGAAGTGCCAACGGATAACTCCTTTCTAATGAGATTGTATTGTAGCACAATCTTCCTTTAGGGTGTGGTCTAAAAAACCGATGGCAGTACACTTGTTGTATGGTATTGGCAGACATTGCTTACCCCCTAAAAAAGAACAACTACCTCTCCCCAAAGATGTTGAATTTACTAACCCCAGTCTTTTATCACTCAGCTACGATAGGTAGTAGGTAGAAGCGAAATGGGCTGATTTGTGGCTGTGCCGCCCGAACGGGTTAACGAATAAATTTGCATTTTTAAATCAAATATGTTATCGTATCCTTTCATTTGATTAGACGAAATTCCTTACCATCCCCGCAATTCACCTTATTCAGTAAAAACATAAAAAACACTAACCATGTCCAAACGCACAATCCTCACACTCATCATCATCCCCGCACTGCTAATTGCTGGACTTATCCTCGTGCTTATCAACAACCCACCCGGAACCACCGCCGAACTTCTGCTGGAACGACAACACATCGACTTTGGAACCCTCCCAGAATGGGAAGGATCCGTAAAACAATCCATAACAGCACGAAATGGAGGCAAAGACACACTCCGTATCCAAAGCGTTCACACAGGCTGTAGTTACGCGAAAATCACAGCACCCGATGTAATCCAACCAGAGACAGAAGGAACATTTCACATAACCATTAACCCAGAAATCCTGCCTACTGACGAGACCTCGGCAACCGCGATCATTTACACCGATAGCCGCAAAACCCCAAGTGTCGCTTTGACGATCCTCGCCACCGCCAAACGGTTTGCGAATCTCAATCCTGATGTCTGCGAGTTCGGAAACATCCATCCCGAAACGACGCATCAAAAGCGTATCAAACTCACCGTGAACGCACCGCTCAACACCTCGGAGATCCGTCTCTTACCCGCAAACCATCCGAAACTGACATGGCAGATGACACCTGACCCAGACGCAGATACATCACTGCTTATTACAGTTCAACTCGGTCCGCTGAAAAAGAGAGGGCACTTCGCATCATTACTCACTGTGGCGTTTCCTAACCAACGAACGTTGACACTCCCGGTCCACGGATTCATTAAAAAAAACTAAACAATCTACGCCGTGTCGTCGCAACTTCTGATCTTGTAGGATTCTCACCGCGAAGCACTTCGAGTCGCGACGCCTACTGACGGCTGACGGCTGATTGCTGACGGCTGACGGCTGATAGCCATCAACCAAATAAACGCTTGACAAAATACAGCAAATTGTAGTATCATTAATACACAAGCATTCGGAAAAATCAGAAGAACCCTTCATGGAAAAACGCTACTTCGATTTCAGGGATATTTTCCAAGTCATCCGCTACGGATTCAGCGGACGAAAGATCGCCGTTCATCTCATTGGACTCATCATCGCGTATCTGATTTATGAAACTTTGGTATATCTCAGTCTCTTCGTTGTAGGTGGCACTGCCGCTCAGAACTTTTGGAATACTTACGCACTCCTACCCGTTCCGCCGTTCAGTAACGCAGAATTCGCACAGATCACTGAAATCGCAATGTGGATCGGCGTGGGCAGCTTCGCATGCATCTTTTTCTTCGCAAGCACCGTGGCTTCCAAAATTACCATTGAGCAACTCCGCGGAGATTTCTTCTTCTCAGTCGGAAATGCCGTGACCTTTCTCAAAGGGCACTGGAAGTCTGTTGTAGGCGCGTTCATCAGCTTATGTCTCATACAGATATTTCTCGCGCTAATACCGTTTAGCATCGCGTGGATCGGAAAGTTACCGGTCATCGGAAAACCGTTTCTCATGGTCGCCTCACTGTTCATGCCGATCGGCTTTTTTCTCGGTATGCTCATAGCATTAATCGCTGTGGTCTGCTGTGTGAGTCTACTCTTTGTGCCTGCGGTTGTCGCGACTACAGGTGCCGATGCGTTTGAAACAATCTATCAGCAATTTACCATCGTTTGGAACAAATCGTGGCTCACGGTGTGTTATGAAGCGATGTTGTTTCTGATCAAACTCATCTTTGTACCCATCTGGGCGTTTTTCTGTCTTGCCGGCTTTTCAATCGTCCTGTATCCGATGTGTCTATTCCATCCAGGACAGATGGAACACATCATGGGGCGCGCAAACCTATGGCTCGGTGGGGCTGTTGACCAGTTCGCGATGCTACCGTATATTAACAATTTCGGTGTTTTTAACATCGGCAGTGCCATGCAAGAGACATCCGCTTTCATTACGACAGTAACAGCAATTTTTCTCACAATCACGCTCCTAATGGGAATCGGAGTGGTGATTGCATACCTGTTTTCAATCGCTTCCGCCGGAAACACGGTCATTTATACGATTTTGCGCAAGAAAATTGACGGATATAACTTGTTAGTTCCATTGCATGCGGAATCGACCGAATAGTGCAGGATTATTTAGTTTTCGGTTTTTTGGTTTCCCAATTTTAGACACCCCAGGCCCGGTAGGTGCGGTTTGGAACCGCACCGGGACCGAAAAAGAAAAATCAAACATTTAGAGAGCCCGATAATTTGTCTAAAACTAAATCACCCTGCGAATAGTGGACTGCACAACCACCTCTTTATGAAAAAGGGATGGTAACCTTAACGCGGTCATTCTCGTAAAATTTGAAAATATATAGAAATTTGAGTAAACAATAGTCTGCAACGCCTCTTGGACTGGCAGGGTTTGTAACTTCCAAATCTGTCGCGAATCAGAGAAACCTCTCTTTCCGACAACTCTCACTGCGCGGCAAACTGATAACCATCAAATAGGATAGCAACTATGTTCCAAAATATGCTAACAAAAGTCTTCGGTAGTAAAGAAGACCGGGATGTCAAAAAATTTCGCGACATTGTTGAAGCCGTCAACCAACGCGAACCAGATGTCAAAAAACTCACAGATGCACAACTACAATCCAAAACACCTGAATTTCGCCAAAAATTAGAGGCAGGCGCGTCGCTTGATGAACTCCTACCAGATGCGTTCGCTATCGTCCGAGAAGCAGCCGTGCGGACGTTAAAACAACGCCACTACGATGTCCAAATTATGGGCGGTGCCGCACTCCACCAAGGCTGCATCGCCGAGATGCGGACAGGTGAAGGTAAAACGCTCACCTCAACACTTGCTGTCTACCTCAACGCACTCACCGGAAAAGGTGTCCATGTCGCCACCGTTAACGACTATCTCGCACGCCGCGATGCTGAATGGATGGGGAAAATCTATAACTTCCTCGGACTTTCCGTTGGGCTCACACTCAACCTAATACCCTATGAACAGAAAAAACTCGGATACAAGGCAGACATCACCTACGGTGTTCACAGCGAGTTTGGATTCAATTACTTGCACGATAACAGTGCCCTCTCGCTTGAGGCGAAGGTGCAACGCGGGCACGCCTATGCGATCCTTGATGAAGTCGATAGCATCCTCATTGACGAAGCGCGGACACCGCTCATTATCTCAATCGCCGCCGGTAAACCCGCTGAACTCTATAGGCAAGTCAACAGCGTTGTCACACACCTCAAAGAAGGCGAACATTTCCAGATTGACCAGCAGGGGAAGTCGCGCGGCTCTGTAACACTCACCGATGAAGGCGTTGAAGAAGTCGAACGCCGCCTCGGTGTCGGCAATCTCTACGAACATACCAATATCGCGATGGTACATCACGTCAATCAGGCACTCACTGCAAACCACCTCTACAAACGCGATGTCGATTATCTCGTCGAAAACGGCGAAGTCCTCCTCGTCGATGAATTCACTGGACGAAAACAGATTGGTAGACGGCTGAGTGAAGGATTACACCAAGCGATTGAGGCGAAAGAGCGTGTGAGAGTCGTTCAGGAAAACGAAACCAGTGCTAAGATTACCTACCAGAACTACTTCCGTATGTACGATAAACTCGCCGGTATGACAGGAACCGCCGCCACAGAGGCAAACGAATTCGCGCATATCTACGGGTTAGAAGTTGCTGTCATCCCTACCAATGAACCCATGATCCGAATGGATCACGCCGACCAAATTTACGCAACCGAGGAAGCAAAATATAACGCCGTCTTGGAAGACATCGGCGAACAACATGAAAAAGGGCGTCCAATACTCGTCGGTACAGCCTCGATTGAAAGCTCTGAGAAACTCAGTAAGATGCTCAGAGCCAAACATCGAGACATCAAACACCAGGTTCTGAACGCCAAGGAGCACGCACACGAAGCCGATATCATAGCACAAGCAGGTGTCCCCGGTGCCGTGACAATCGCTACGAATATGGCAGGTCGGGGTGTCGACATCCTACTCGGCGGGAACCCGGAAGGCTTAGCAAAGGAAACGCTCCGAAAACAGAAGGTTAAGGTGGAAGAACTACCGCCAGAATCTGAAAAATATCAGGCAGCATTTGAAGCAGCAGAAGCCATTTGTAACGAAAACAAAGAAAAGGTGTTAGCCGCAGGCGGGCTCCATATCGTCGGCACAGAACGCCACGAGTCGCGTCGGATTGATAACCAGCTCCGTGGACGTTCTGGCAGACAGGGCGATCCAGGCTCGTCCCGATTCTATCTCTCCCTCGAAGACGAATTGATGCGAAAATTCGGATCCGAACGTTTGCAAGGGTTGATGACACGCGTCGGAATGGACGAAGAGGTGCCATTAGAACACCCGTGGGTTACCAAGTCCATTGAAAAAGCGCAGACCCGGGTTGAGCAGATGCACTTTGAGATCCGTAAAAATCTTCTGAAGTTTGACGATGTGATGGATTCACAGCGCGACACCATCTATACCTTGCGCGACACCGTCTTGGCATCCGCGACCGACATGTCAATATTAGCTGAGAGTGCGGATGCAACCGAAACGGACGCACCGGAATCGTCAGAAAACGGGAACACACCAGGAGAAAGTGGGCTCGCAGCACTCGCTGAAAAAGGCGACAAAGCACCTGCCACCCTCAAAACAACAATCTGGCAGATGATTGAGAGGGTCGTTGAGGATGCAGTCGATGACAATCTGCCAGAAAAGGGCGGAAACACGCTTGAAAATCCCGATAGATATGAGCAGTGGTTGACAAGTAAGTTTCCGGTCAAACCAATTTGGAATCCGCCATTGGCACAGGCAAGTCTTGACGAGGTCGAGAAACAGACCTTGGCAACATTGCGCGAGGTTTATGAGCAACGCGAAGCCGAATTCGGACCCGAGATGATGCGTCTTCTTGAACGCCTACTCCTTCTTGATAGAATTGATGATCACTGGAAGGATCACCTCCAGAATATTGACTACATTGAGGAAGGGATCCGTTTCGGCGCAGGATACGGCGGCAAAGACCCGATCGTCGTCTTTAAAAACGAGGCACTCGCGGTCTTTGAGAGTATGTATCAACAAATTGAGGAAGAGGTCAGCGAATTCATCTTCAAATCTCAGGTCAACACCGAAGCACCACGCCGTACGCAAGGGCGGCGTGCTGGCAGACCGCGTAGACAACCACCGAGACGCACCCAAGCAAACAGAGCCGCTTCAGCCAGCGATCAAGCCGAATTCGCTTCGCAACAGGCGATGGGGAACATGCCGAAGGTCGGTAGGAATGCACCTTGTCCGTGTGGTAGTGGTAAAAAGTACAAGCGATGCCACGGTGCCTAAAACGTTAAAAGTCTGTAAAGTGTCCTCAAGTCCATAAAGTTAAAAGAAGGCTTGCACGCGCTATAACTTTCCAACTTTAGTTCACTTTAGCACATTTCGTAACTTTAATGGAGAACGCCTTGAATTCCGAAAACGCTTACACACTCTCGAAAACACTACTTGACATCCTCGCGTGTCCGGCATGTAAAGGCGGAATAGTACACGATGAAACGGCACAGAAACTGGTATGTACCGGTGAGTGTCAACGTCGCTACCCGATCCGTGAAGGCATCCCGGTAATGCTGATTGATGAAGCAGAATTACCTGATGAAGAACCGGGCTAATGTAGAAAGCCGATAGCACAGATCCGTTTAGAATTAATCAGAAACCACCGCGGGCGGATAGAAGACAACGTACACAGCATCCATCGCGTCAAAATTGACCAGAGCCCATCGTGAAACGAAGTGGAACGATGAGCGGAGGCCCATATTTAAAAAAATGAAAATTCTATTTTTGAGCCTCCGGTGTCCGTATCCACCACATCGGGGTGATCGGATCCGGTCATACAACTTTATCAAGCAACTCGCGAAACAACATGCCGTAACACTCGTTTATTTTGCAGAGTCTGAAACCGATATCGAATCAGCAAAACATTTAGAACCGTTCTGTGAACGCATCGAGTGGGTGCGTTTCCATCGTTCTTTCGCATTCCTGAATACAGGGGTTCACTGTTTATCAAAACATCCGCTCCAGCTGCACTACTGGTACGCACCACAGATGCAACGTAGGATTAACGAACTTCTCGCGCAGGAACGTTTTGAACTGATTCACGCGCAGCTTTTTCGGATGGGGCAATACGTGACAGAAGTCCAGGGGCCCGCTAAAGTCTTAGATTTATGTGATTCGTTGGCACTGAATCTCAGTCGCCGCGCCGAACTTGAAAGCAATCCTTGGCTCGCAAAGATAAAATTAGATTGCACTCCAAAACGTTTTTTGGTAAAATTAGAGGAAAAGCGGGTGCGGCGTTACGAAGTCGATATTATGAAGGCTTTTGATTGCGGCACGGTTGTCGCACGTTTCGACCGCGACTATCTGCTGGCACAAGATGATACCTTGAATCTATCGATTGTGCCGATGGGCGTTGATCTCGGCTATTTTCAACCGAATCCGATAACAGACCCCGCACCGATGCTACTCTTTACGGGGACGATGAACTATTTTCCGAACGCCGATGCTGCAATCTATTTCTGTGATGAGGTGTTCCCCCGAATTCGAGAACGGCATCCGAAAGCGTGCTTTTATATCGTCGGCAATCATCCATCCGAGCCTGTGAAACGGCTCGAAGCACAAGCGGGTGTGACTGTTACCGGTTATGTACCGGATGTCCGTCCCTATTTTGAAAAAGCATCGGTCTTTGTTGCCCCCTTACGCGCCGGGTCGGGCATACAAACCAAAAATTTGGAGGCGATGGCGATGGGTGTACCTGTTGTCACAACTTCCGTCGGCGCGATGGGTTTGGAAGCAGATATCGGCAAGGAACTGCTTGTCGCTGATACACCCACAGATTTTGCCGAACAGGTCATTCATCTACTTGATAATAAATGCTTACGGCAAACCCTTGCACAAACTGCCAGAACCCGCGTCGAAAATAGTTATAGCTGGGAGGCTATCGGAGAGCGTCTAAAGCATGTTTATGCTCAAGCAATCCAAACACCAGGATTTGAAGCTACCTCACAATAGCACCCCAAAGACTGACGGCAAGGCAGTGACCAGAAAAATATGCGAAAACCCTGACCATTAAAAATTCTTGAGGACAGAATATGGATAAACCGAAAATAAAGTGGAGTTCTTTAGTTGTTGTTGATGTAATTCTTATTAACATTGCGTTCCTATTCGCTTACCTAACCAGCCTGCAATTCGGTTTTGACCTCTTAAAACAGCCAATACCGTTCTCCACCGTATTGCAGAACGCAGACATACCTGCTTATCAGTATTTTTTCGCCAGTGCTGCTGTCGTTACGATAGTCCGCGTCGGTTTCCTATTGGGGTTCAATCTCTATAAACCGATGTGGCAACACGCTGCCGCTCAGGAATTCCGAAAACTCGGCACCGCAATCATATTGGCGACTATCGGACTCATCGGGCTTTCCGTGCTACTGAAAATCGCATGGGTGCTGTTCTTGATTGATGGATTCTATAACTTCGCACTCATCGGGTTTACCAAATTCTCCAAACAAATCTTTCAAAAAGATAGACGGGTCGCCAGCACAAGTCTTCAGAATCCCAAAGGTTCAGACGGTGTGAACGCCTTATCCAATCTACCGGCACGAAACCCCCCCACAAAAGTCCTCATCGTCGGTGCTGGAGAAACGGGGATCGGTGTCTTACGCGAGCTTAGAAATCATCCCGAAAAAGGGTATGTACCGGTAGGCTTCATTGACGACGCACCCCGTAAACTCGGAAGAACCGTCGCAGGGCTTGAAGTACTCGGCACTACCAGAGACCTGACGTATATCGCACGAAAACGAGAAATTGACGAGGTCGTCATCGCTATCCCCTCAGCACCCGGCGGAAAAATTCGTGAGATTATCCGGCAGTGCGAATACCGTGGATGCCAATTCAAAATAGTCCCGAACATCCACGCAATCCTTGAAGGGCGCGCAAGTGTCAGCCACATCCGAGAAGTCCGATTTGAGGACCTTCTGAATCGCTCCATCTCGCAGATGGACATGGCTGAGGTTTCTAAATACCTTTCTGGCAAACGTGTGATGGTAACAGGTGCCGGGGGTTCAATCGGATCCGAACTCTGCCGACAGGTAGCGAAACTCGATCCTGAACTCCTTATCCTCTTCGGGCGCGGTGAGAACAGTATCTACCACACGGATATAGAACTTCGCGAATTCGAGCCAGAACTTAACCGCGCTTTAATTATCGGCGATATTCGAGACAACGCCAAGGTCTCCCAAATTACGCGTAAATATCGACCCCATATTATCTTCCATGCCGCTGCGCACAAACATGTCAAGTTCATGGAGAACCACCCCGACGAAGCCGTGAAAAATAACATCCTCGGCACCCAAAATCTGATCGATGCCGCGATTAAACACAACGTAGAGGCATTTATCCTCGTCTCATCTGATAAAGCGGTGAACCCAACGAGCGTTTACGGGGCTTCCAAACGTGTGACGGAGAAATTGATTCAGTGCAAGGCGAAGCAGAACGGAACACGCTTCATCGCGGTCCGTTTCGGAAACGTTATCGGCAGTCGCGCAAGTGTCCTCCCAAATTTCAAACGTCAAATCGCTAAGGGCGGCCCCGTCACGGTTACGCATCGCGAAGCGACACGCTATTTCATGACAATCCCTGAAGCCGTCCAACTTCTCATCCAAGCAGGGGCTATGGGAAATGGTGGCGAAATTCTGATGTTAGACATGGGAGAACCGATCAAAATCCTTGACCTCGCCCAAGACCTCATCCGTCTCTCTGGACTTGAAGTCGACAGGGATATCAAGATCGCATTTACAGGTTTAGAACCCGGCGAGAAATTATATGAGGAACTCCTTACACCGAAAGAAGGCGTTACTGCGACAAAACATCAACGTATTTTTGTAGCACAATTGGAGGAGATTGAGGAACGTCAACTCCTCTCTCAGATTAACGAACTCTCGCAGCTCGCAGACGGACTCGATGCAGAAGGGATTGTCGCCAAATTCCAAGAATTGGTGCCGACATATCAGCCGAACCGCGCATTCATTACAGAGACGGATACGGATAGCGGATCTGAGATTGTTCAGTTCCCCGCGGAAACGAAAACTGCTACCGTAAATCGCCGCTAACCTATAAGGCAGGGGCATCGCATGCCGCAAACCGTAGACACCCCAGATGTCATTATCGAACCCAAACGTGCTTCGGGGAAACGGATATTTGATCTCGTGTTTGCGATTATCACACTTCTGCTTTTGTCCCCCCTCTTTCTCCTTGGAAGCCTGCTCGCAAAGTTGCAGTCAAAAGGACCGGTGTTCTACAAAGCCAAGCGGGTGGGCAAGGACGAAGCTGTCTTTGAGATGTATAAATTCAGGACAATGGTGGTCAACGCCGATACGCTCGGCGGCAGCTTGACAACTTATCGAGACACACGGATCACAGCCATCGGTCGGCTCTTGAGATGGACGAAACTTGACGAACTCCCTAACCTAATCAATGTTATCAAAGGAGAAATGAGCCTCATCGGACCGCGTCCAGAGGCTCCCGATTACGTTAAATACTACACGGAAGTCCAGAAACAGGTGCTACAGGTGAAACCGGGGATGACCGGTCCCTCACAACTCGCTAACCGTGATGAGGAGGCGAAACTCAAAGGGCAACAGGATGCGGAACACTACTACATCACTGAACTAATGCCTAAAAAACTCGCGCTGGACCTTCACTACGTCGCGACACAGAGCATCGCATCCGATATAGGATGGTTGTTAAAAACCATTTGGGTCGTCATCGTTAGGCGGTGAGATCTCAGAATTAATCCTACATATTTGTAGCACAAAATTTTAGTTTGTGGCATATAAGGTGCAAACTAAAAGTTCGCACTACAAGTGTAACCTTTTCTCAAACTCACGTTGTTGTAAATCTATTAAACCTTTAATCACCTTGATGTTGCTAAAATACATCGGAAACCCGATTGGACTATAAGACCAATCGGCGCGGAAACTTAACATTTAAAAATAAAAAAATGAAGAAAAGACGTGTTTTTATCATCTTAGGTAGTATCGTCGCCCTGTTTTTTTTAATGCTGGTCTTATTGCGCTCAATGGGCGGTAGCACATCAATGGGGCAAAAGGTCGCTGTGATAGACATTAGGGGAATTGTCTCTCGATCAGACGCAACGATTAAACTCATTCACACCTACCGCGATGATCCGAGCATCAAAGCGTTGGTTATTAGAATTAATTCACCCGGTGGCAGTGTCGCTCCCGTTCAGGAAATCTACAGCGAACTGGAAAAGATAGAGAAACCGATAGTCGCTTCAATGGGTGGAAGCGCAGCATCGGGCGGCTACTATATCGCTTGCGCTGCGGACACAATCGTCGCAAATCCCGGCACATTAACCGGCAGCATCGGCGTTATTATGCAGTTCACACGGATGAAAGGCTTATACGACAAGGTCGGATTAGAACACCAGGTCATTAAGAGTGGCGAATTCAAGGATACAGGATCGCCTTTCCGGGAGTTGACAGAACAAGAACGGGCAGTGCTCCAAGCCACTGTGGATGATGTCTACAACCAATTTGTGGATACGATCTTTGCGGCACGCGGCGACCAATTAACGCGTGCTGAGGTCGTTGAACTCGCAGATGGACGCATCTTCTCAGGAAAACAGGCGTTGGAGTCAAAACTGTTGGACCGACTCGGTAACCTGCCTGATGCGATCAAGATCGCCGGAGAGTTGGCAGGTATTGAGGGCAAACCGAAGGTGATACGTAAAGAGAAAAAGGTATCGTTGTTTGAACAACTCGTCGGAATTGAACAGATGCCCGCTTTCGATGAAATGTTTAGTCCCCCCGGTGTCACCTTCCGTTATCAAATGAGCCTTGGCGACTAAATACGCCGCACGATGAGGCAAAAAGATGGATGGCACGTATCAAGTTAACCAAGACTGGAGAAAACTTGCGAGTCGGATTGTCAAGCCTCAACAGACTGTCCTTGTCATCGGCACTACCGATGTCGGAAAATCAACTTTTTGCCGTTTCTTAGCGGATTCCGCACTCACAAAGGGCTTCAAAGTCGCCTGTGTAGATACAGACATCGGGCAATCCCAAATCGGTCCCCCTACCACAATCGGAATAAAATCCTTCGCACCGGACGCAAACCTCCAATCGTCCGAAACGCAGGAACCCATTTCAGACAGCGAACAACGCCGGACAGAGAACCCTATCGTATTCAACGGCACCGCCGACGCGCTCTATTTTGTGGGGGATGTGTCACCACAAGGACACTTACTCGGACTCCTATCGGGAACACGCTTGATGGTAGACAACGCGCGTGAAGCCGATGCTGATTTCGTTGTTATTGACACCACCGGCTATATTCACGATCCCCCCGCAGTTATTCTCAAACAACACAAAATCGAACTTATCAGACCGAATCACCTCGTCTGCATCGGGCGTTCTACCGAACTGGAGCAGATAACGGCGTGCTACAGTCAACAGCAGTGGCTCAACATCCATTACCTGCTGCCACACCGGAGTGTCCGCACCAAAAGTGGTAAGGCGCGCAGCCGGTATCGAAAAGACCAATTTGATACATACTTCTCCGATAGCAACGTACAACAGGTACCTTTTGAACAGATTCGGGGTGGACGTACACCGTTTTTCATAGGACGGGTCGCAAATGAGAAAGAGTTGGAAATCCTCTCTCGCCTCGCGGAAACGCAGGTTTATCACGCCGAGTGGGGGAGCCGCACCTTATGCTTCATTGTCCCAAAACCCCTTTCTAAAGCGACAATCACCCATATTAAAAATTATTTAAGCCTGACGCGCGTTACAGCAGAGGTCCGTACCTATTTTGAACGCCGCCTGGTCGGGTTAATCGGTAGTACTGGTAATACTTATGCTGTCGGGATCATTGAGGGTGTGGATTTCCAAAAGCGAGAACTCAGCATCCGCAGTAAAACTGATGCTGCGAAACAGGCATGCGCCATCCAATTCGGTAATTACCAACTGAAATAGGACTTACTCTTAAAGTCCCCTGATAAGGGGGATTTAGGGGGTTTATAAGGACAAAAGTTGCCGCTTTTGCGTCTAAATTTCCAATATTGCTCAATTTGCGTAAGTCCTATTCATAATCAAAAATCGATGATCTGACCATCGGGAAGATCATAGTGATGCTATTATTTAAAAAAACAAAAAACCCAACCTTTACCCGATTTATTCGGTATCACACCCCCTACATCGGTTCTATTCTCTTAGCAATGGCGTTCGCTTTGGTAATTGCCGTGTGTGAATTGGGGGCTCTCCGAATTTTTATTGATACCGTTGACGCACTTAAAGCCGTTGATGGCAACCGGTTTGATGAACCTGTATCTGTCCGTTATTTCCAGTTCCAGCACGAGGATACATTCACTTTCGAGGGCTTTGAAATAACATTGACGGATCCTGACGCTGCGCTGAAAGTCTTTTTATGGTTCCTTGGCGGTATGCTTACTCTCATTTTCATCAAAGGGTTTTTCGTTTACGGCAACGATTATGTGATGGCACGGGTTGGGCATAAACTCGCTTTTCGCTTGCGGAATGCTCTCTACCAGCGAATTGTCTCTGCACCGTTAGGTGTGTTACGCGAAGAACGCACTGGCGACCTCATGACACGTATCACCGATGATGTCCGAGTGTGGCAGACCCTCGTCGCCGCGATGGCAAACATCATACGCGCTGTCGTCCTTGTTCCCCTCTTTCTTTTTGTTATGTTAATCAAGAGTTTTGAACTGACCTTCTTTGTTCTACTGATCCTTCCACTGATCGCTTTTCTGATTACAACCATCGGCAGACGAATTCGTGGTGCCAGCACAGAGATTCAACAACAAAGCGCGGATATCTATTCGCAACTCAAAGAGACACTTACCGGCATCAAGATTATCAAGAGTTTTACATCCGAATATACAGAAAGCAAACGTTTCCGAACTATCAACTGGAACCAATACTGCTCAGCGATACGGCGCGCCCGATTCGCCGCACTCCTGCCACCGACGATTGAATGGCTCGGCGCGCTTGGTCTCGCAACTGTTTTCGGATTCGGTTGCTGGCAGGTGATTACCGGACAACTCTCTATAGGATGGTTTATCGGCTACATCGCGATGGTAGGTTGGATGTTCAAGCCAATTAAAACAATCGGCAATGTCAACAGTGCTTTACAACAGTGTCTCTCATCGGCGGAACGGATTTTTTATCTGCTCGATTTCGGAGCCGAGGCAAATCAACAGAACGACACAGGCGCACATGACGCTCCCACGGAGAAATCAACAAATGGTATTGAACTGAAAAATATCCACGGAGCCGTCACATTCCAAAACGTCTCTTTCTCTTATTCGCAAGATCCAGAAAACCGACAAGCCGCTGCCAAACCCGTTATCGATAACGTAACTTTTGAGGCGAAACCCGGAGAGGTCATCGCACTCGTCGGTCCAAGTGGAAGCGGAAAGACGACACTCCTCAATCTGCTGTTACGATTCTATGAAGTCGGTTCTGGACAGATTTTGATTGATGATGTACCTATTTCTGAAGTAAAACTGGCGTCGTTGCGACAAAATATTGCGCTCGTTCCACAGGATACCTTCCTATTTGATGGCACGATTCTGGAGAATGTCGGTTACGGTGCCCCAGGTGCTACCGACGCAGCGATCGTTGCGGCGGCGAAAAGGGCAAACGCCCACGAATTTATCACAAGAATTCCAGAAGGCTACGCTGCGCCGATAGGGGAGGCGGGTCTGAAACTCTCCGGTGGCGAGCAACAACGCTTATCCATCGCCCGCGCGCTCCTAAAAGATGCACCGATTCTCGTCTTGGACGAAGCCACATCTTCACTGGATACGCAGTCTGAGGCACTCATCCAAGAATCGTTGGCAAACCTGATGGAAGGGAGAACCAGCTTTATTATCGCACATCGCCTATCAACCGTTGTCCGAGCGGATAAGATTCTTGTAATAAAGAGTGGAGAAATTCTGGAAATCGGAACACATGAGACGCTGTTAGCAAAAGGTGGGTTGTATAAAAAACTCTGTGAAATGCAACTGAGTTAATCTTGCGATGTCAATGGTACTGTAGGTGCGTTGGCGATCACATCGGTTTTTCTACGTAGCGGTTAACAATTTATATAAAAAAAAAATGCACTTTAGGTAAACCTCTTGTGTTTTGTTAACGTCACATATAATAGGAAAATGGGTAAGTACTATTAAGTGTTTTAGTCTCAATCTCCGAATCATAAGGTAATCCGGCGATCGAGACTATGGGATAACCTAATCAGTTAATGCGCGGACACGTTGAATAGTAAGACTTGGAAACCTATAAAGTACGCCAAAGAAATCAACGCCTTAATTTCGTCCCTTTTTTGTGATAGCACCTTCGAGATCAGACTCGCGATAGACAGCTTCAGAGAGATCGACCTCATATAAATAGGCATCTTTGAAATTAGCACCCAGCAAAACAGTGCCTTTCAGTTTGATCTCACCAAAAATCGCCTCTTCAAGGTTAGCATCCTCGAAACTGGTGAGCGATCCAAAGGGACCCGGCACCTCGCATTGTGGGCATCCGAGCGTAGCACGGCGCAAATCGGCGCGTTTAAAGTTCGTGCTGCAGAGCAGACTTCCACTGAGAAAAGCACCACGCAGGTTCGCTGCCTCAAGGTTGGCATCCGTCAAATTAGAACCGACGAGATACGTCCGATGTAGTGTGGCACCCGAAAGGTTCGCACCCGCGAGATTCGCATCGTTTAAATTCGCATCTGTTAAGTCCGCGTTCCGCAAATCGGCACCGCTCAAATCTGCTTCTGATAAGTCAATACCCGCAAGCCCCTGGTTCGATAAATCGAGGTTTGCAAGATTTTCACCAGCGCAGGATTCACCGGCTTGGCATCTTTTTACAATTTCATCTTGTGTGAGTTGAGCCATTAACTGCCTCCAATGGTTATACCGAGTTCATTTGATCTTTTCGTCTGTGGGACTCCCGAAACTTGTGAATCCAATATTAAAATCTATTTAGATGATTACGCTTAATAGCATACCACATACCGACTAAAAAGTTAAACCTTATTTTAATAATTTTCGCTGTACGCGTCAAATTCAAAAAACACTTCGATCTGCAGATCGAGGCTATGACGAGGTGAGGACATGAAAGACTATTACCCGGTCTATCCGGTAGAACCTGAACTTTTTGCAGAGGAAGAGGAGACGGAAGAGACCCCATCAGAATCGCCAAGAGATGAAACCTTTGCATACTTACAGAAGATAGCCAAGACCCCTTTATTGGATCCTGAGCAAGAAACCGCCCTCTTTGAAAAATATCAAGAGGGTTTCCGGATGTTCACCACCTTATTGCGCCAATTCCCAGATTGGATATTAGCCACACTTGAGATTGCTAAAGACGATCTTCCAGAAAACAACCACAAACTTGAACCACCGCAATCGGAACACGGTTTAATTATCAGCCAAATCCGCGCCGAAGTACAAGCCCTCAGCGTTTTACTGGAGAAATTAGAGACGAAGGCGAATTTGTTAAAACAAGCACGCTGGAAAATCTTTCAAGGATACATACATCTGCTGAAAAAATATATTGACGAAACTTCACCACCCGAATTAATGCAGGCGGGTAGCCTTGGACTCTTGGAAGCTATTGACGATGGCAACACAAAACGCGGCGCGGAATTCAAGGCGCACGCCCGCAAAACCATTCGTCGCAGTATCAATACCTTTAACAAAGAATTCAGGCAGTCGAACCAACAACCACGTGAGATTCCGCTTGCCGAACTATCTTCAGTCCGCGACTATGATCGTACCACGCTCATACCTTTTGACGAAACGCAAGAGTCGCACGCTTTTCAGGAACTCGATGTTATTCGATGCGAGATCGAAACACTCCTGAACGAATTGCCGCCTGATATGTTGCCGGAACGGACTGCTACCAACTCGCCGCGCGCACTGTGGTTTGTACTTGAAGACGTCCGGAACGAATTTGCACATATCAAGTGGTTGGCGGAACAATTGGAAGCAGCGGATCAGGTCACACATGGAACGAAACTGAAAATCGTTGAAGCGAATCTCCGCCTCGTCGCAAGTATCGCCAAGCAACATCATTTCAGTAAAACTTCGTTAACCTTCCTCGATTTGATGCAGGAAGGCAGCCTCGGGTTGATGCGGGCTGTGGATAAATTTGACCACACCCTCAAATTTCGATTTAGCACCTATGCGACGTGGTGGATCATGCAGTCTATCAAACGGGCACTCGACCAACAAGGACAGATGATCCGGGTGCCGTGCTATATCGGCGAAGCGAGACGTGCTATTAAACAAGCACAATCCGATCTGACAACCGAACTCGGACGTGAACCGACAACAACCGAAATCGCAAGCGCAGTTGAACTCACAGAAAAAAAGGTCTCCGAGATCTTCAACGCGACAAGGGACCCCGTGCCGCTTGATGCACCCATTAACGAAGACTCGCCGGACGGTTCGTTTTCTGAACTCATTCCGGATCAATCTCAAATTACACCAGAAAGTTACCTGATCGATTACGCTAAAATTGAGGTGATTACCGAGATCCTTAACAGGACCCTCAATCCCCGTGAAACGCAGGTAATCATCTTGCGATACGGTTTGATCGACAATACGGAGTATACCTTGGCAGACATCGGAGACAAACTCCGAATCAGTCGAGAGCGTGTGCGACAGATAGAGGTTGAAGCCATTGACAAACTCAAACGCCACGAATCGACAGAATTGCTCCAAGAATTACTCCAAGATTTCTAAAAAATACAAGTTTGATCATAAAAACCCAACCGTAGACGGAATGGAAGGCACACACTATGTGCCTTCACCTACGTTACGCCGAAAAATCTAAAGGAGTATACCCTTGAAGATTGCGTACTTCGACTGCTTTTCAGGTATCAGTGGCGATATGACACTCGGCGCGCTTGTCGATGCGGGTGTGCCCCCAGAAATACTCACAGACAGATTGGCAACACTTAAACTTGAAGCAGAGTTCAGTCTACGCTTTGAAAAGTCCGTAAAACACGGTATCACCGGCACGCGAGCGATTGTAGAAGTACATCCTGCACACACTTCCTCACACGCCGAAGAAGCACACGAACATACCCATACACATACACACGAACACTCCCATACGCATACACATGCGCATTCTCACCATCACGAGCATGGACCGAGTCGCCACCTCTCTGATATTTTCAAGTTGCTTGACGACAGCAATTTAGATGCGGAAATCCGGGATACAGCGAAACGCGTCTTTGACCGGCTCGCGGAGGCGGAGGCAAAGGTTCACAATACAACGAAAGATAAAGTGCATCTTCATGAAGTCAGTGGGATTGATTCGATCGTAGACATCGTCGGGTCAGTCATTGGGCTTGCACACTTGGATGTTGACGCTGTTTACGCCTCCCCACTCTCTCTCGGCAGAGGTTTCGTCCGATGCGCACACGGACTTATGCCCGTTCCTGTCCCCGGCACGATGGAACTCCTACGGGGTGTGCCGATCCATCAAACCGACATCCCGAAGGAATTGGTAACCCCAACCGGAGCAGCACTCATTACGACTTTATCACAGGAATTCGGGGTCATGCCACAGATGCGACTTGACCGCGTCGGATACGGTGCTGGCACCCGCGACCTTGAACAGCGTCCAAATCTCCTCCGCCTCTGCCTCGGCGAAAAAACGGCGGACATCGGTTCAAAAACGACGCATCATCACGCCGAAACTGACAGTGTGGACATCATTGAAACCAATGTAGACGATATGTCCCCGGAGATTACCGGCTATGTTACCTCCCAACTCTTTGAACACGGCGCGCTTGATGTCTTTCTCATCCCTATCTTTATGAAGAAAGGCAGACCCGCAACACAAATCACTGTGCTTTGTCCGACGGAGCACCGCGACAAACTCATCGAACTCCTGCTCACCGAAACCACGACTTTCGGCGTAAGGCTCTCCTCCGCCGACCGGATTAAACTGCGTCGCGATTTTGTTGAAGTCAAGACACAATGGGGCGCGATCCAAGCCAAACGCGGGTATCTCAACGGTACGCTCATCAAGACCGTCCCTGAATATGAGGACTGCAAACGTCTCGCCGAACAAAACAACGTCCCGCTTCGACAAGTCTATACAGAGGCACTCAGCAACCTCAGTTCCACTACTTCTGTAAATCACCCTGAAGCCTAACTTTACACTAAATGTGTAGGCATTTACTGGATAGGCGTATCACTGGCGACGGTGAGTCTCCGCCCGTTACTGGGTAGGGACCTAACCTCGCGTCTACACGCTTTGCACTATATTGGTGGTTGTAGGCTGCACTATGACATCCAAAACCAAAAATCTTTATGAATTTTTAAGTAAAAACAGGGTTTAATTATTTGTGCCTTTTGGGGTCAACGCTTATAGTGAAACCCATAAATAAATGAACATTTTTGTAGCATAAACTTTTAGTTTCCTTGTTTTTGTCCAATGAAAGTGTAATGTCATTTGTGTATGAAAGGTGTGTGAATGTAGAAAAGATGTGCCATTGAGCCGCTAAAAAGGTTATCATAGGTGTATAACTAACCTAACCTTTTTGGAGGGTCTCAATGGCAAAAAGAAGTATAGCAAGAAAACGGAAAAAGCGCAATCGGAAAAAATGGGTTGTTTCCTCTCAGGCACCGTTGTGTGCGGTGGGTAAAGTGTTGCGAGAGAAATCGGTGTTTCAGGAACTTCACAAGGGCGTCAATATTCCGCAGAAGACGGTGATGTATCGTCCGACAGACAAGTTGGTCTTTGTGGTGTTAGGGATGCTCTCGGGGGCAGAGAATGTCTCTGAGATCAATACGAAGGTGCGTCCGGATCGTGCGTTATTAGAGGCGTT